>NZ_JBFXGV010000014.1:0-64168 GCF_050177655.1 Paenirhodobacter sp. | reverse complement strand
AGATCTTCCGCCGCCGCTTCGACGTGGCGCTGCTCCTCGGCGAGGAGGACACCGCCTGCGAGGTGATGGAAAAGACGCCCTCGGTCGCGCCCTCCTTCCCGGCGCGGATCTTCTGCCTCGCGCGCGGTGGCGACTGGCAGGCGGCGATGCTGAGCTTCGGCACCGGGCGCGCGCTCGGCCAGATCGACCCGGAGACGGCGGCGCTGCTCGAACGTTTCCTCGACCCGGAATTCGCCGATGGCGCCGAGGATCTGCCGCCGCCCTCGCGCCCCTCGCCGCTGGTGTTCCGCCTGATGGAGGCGATCGGCCAGCCGATGCCCACCACCACCCTGCCCGTCGCCTTCGCCCAGGCCGACCTGCGCGCGAACAGCGGCTGGAAGACCCGGCTCGAAGCGGCCGAGCGGCTGACCCGGATGGGCGTGCTCGATCCCAATCAGCTCTTCGGTCTCTACACCGAAGAGAAGGCCGCGGCTTCGGGCGGCGTCTGGGACCGGGTGACGCTGATCTCCGAACTCGACAGCGCGCTTGCGGCCGAAAAGACCGAGCGCGTCGCGCAGCTGCTGCCCGCCGCCTGGGAGGCGATGCAGGCGCAGGAACTCGAACCCGCGCTCGCCGCCTTCTGGGGCGACCGGCTCGAGGCGCTGGGCCTGCCCGGCGAGGCCGCGCCGATCGCCTTCCGCCTCGGCCTGCTGACCCCCGATTACGAAAGCGTCGCACAGCGCCACCGCCCCGCCGATCTCGACGAGAAGCTTCTGGCCGGCATCGCGCGCGGCTCCACCGCGGGCATCCCGGCGCAGGATCAGCTCGGCCTGATGCTCAAGCGCGTCTTCGACGCGATGCCCGAAACCCTGCCCGAGGCCTATGCGCCGCTCGTGCCCGGGCGGCTGGGCGAGGCGCTGCTCAATGCGATCGACGACGTCACCGAGGGCGCGAAGGGCGATTACCGCCGCGTCGAGCAGGGGCTCGAACTGATGCGCCGCACCGGGCTCGAGGGCGTCGCGCGCCGCGCCGCGATCGAGCTTGTGGTGCTGGAGCGCAACGGATGACCGCCCCCGCTTCGGGCGCGCGCTGGATCGCCACCTTTCTCGAGGCGCAGGCGGCAGAGGCCGGCGCCGCGCGCAACACGATCCTGAGTTATGGGCGCGATCTCAATGACTTCGCGTCCTATCTTCAAGTGATACATGAAGAGTTCGCGACCGTCTCCCGCGCCACGATCGAGGCCTATCTGGTGCGGCTCGAGGCCGATGGCCTTGCGAAATCGACCCGCGCGCGGCGGCTTTCCGCGATCCGTCAGCTCTACCGCTTCGCCTATGAGGAAGGCTGGCGCGAAGACAATCCCGCACAGATGATCTCCGGTCCCGGCCCGTCGAAACACCTGCCGAAGGTGCTTTCGATCGAGGAGGTCGAGGCGCTGCTCGAAGCCGCGCGCGATCAGGGCCGCTCGCTGCCCGAGCAGATCCGCAACCGTTGCCTGATGGAGCTGCTCTATGCCACCGGCATGCGGGTGAGCGAGCTCGTCACCCTGCCCGTCGCGGCGGCGCGCGGCAATCCGCAGATGCTGCTCGTGCGCGGCAAGGGCGACAAGGAGCGGATGGTGCCGCTTTCGCCCCCCGCGCGCGAGGCCCTTGCCGCCTGGCTCACCGCTCGCGACGCCGCCGAAGACCGCGCGCGGATCGAGCGCCGCGCCGCGCCCTCGCGCTTTCTTTTCCCCTCCTCGGGCAAGGAGGGGCACCTGACGCGGCAGGGCTTTCACGGGCTGCTCAAGGATATCGCCATCGCCGCCGGGATCTCGCCCGCGCGGGTCACGCCGCATGTGCTGCGCCACGCCTTCGCCACGCATCTGCTGCAGGGCGGCGCCGATCTGCGCGCGATCCAGATGCTGCTCGGCCATGCCGACCTCTCCACCACCGAGATATACACCCATGTCCTCGACGAGGAGCTGAAGCAGCTGGTGCTGCGCCACCATCCGCTCGCCACCCCGTCGAAGCGCTCTTGAACGCCCCCCGGCCCCTCGCCATAGTCTGACATCATGCCCAGCTCCCTTTCCCCCCTTCTCGACGCCGCCTTCTGGCTCACCGCCGGGGCGATCGTGCTCCTGCTCGCGCTTTCCGCCTTTTTCTCCGGCTCGGAGACCGCGCTCACCGCCTCGAGCCGCGCCAAGCTGCGCGCCCGCGCCGACAAGGGCGAGGGCGGCGCGCAACGGGCGCTCGACGTCACCGAGGACAGCGAGCGGCTGATCGGCGCGATCCTGCTCGGCAACAACGTCGTCAACATCCTCTCCGCCTCGCTCGCGACCGCCCTGCTCACGCGGCTTTTCGGGCAATCGGGCGTGGCGCTCGCGACGCTGGTGATGACCGCGCTTGTGCTGATCTTCTCCGAGGTGCTGCCGAAGACCTGGGCGATCTCCGATCCGGAGAAGGTGGCGAGCCGCGTCGCCGGGCCGATCCGGGTCATCACGGTCTTGCTCTCGCCGATTGTCGCGGTGGTGCGGCGGATCGTGCGCGGGCTTCTGTGGCTGCTCGGCCAGCGCCCCGATGCCGATCAGCACATGTTCTCGCTGCACGAGGAAATCGCCGGCGCGCTCGCGCTTGGCGCTTCCGAGGGGATGGTCGACAAGGAGGACCGCGACCGGCTGCTCGGCGCGCTCGACCTCGGCAATCGCACGGTGGAGGAGATCATGCTCCACCGCTCCCAGATCGAGATGCTCGACGCCGAGGACGACCCCGACGCGCTCCTGACCGCGGTGCTCGCCTCGCCGCACACCCGCGTGCCGCTTTACAAGGGCGAGCGCGAGAATGTCGTCGGCGTGCTGCATTCGAAGGATCTCCTGCGCGCGGTCGAGAAGCTTTTGCGCGGCGGCGACGGCAATCTCGCCTCGATCTCCGATCTCGATGTCGTCAAGATCGCGATGAAGCCCTATTTCATCCCCGAGACCACGCCGCTCGACGAGCAGATGCGCGAATTCCTCAAGCGGCGCACGCATTTCGCCCTCGTCGTCGACGAATATGGCGATCTGAAGGGGCTGCTCACCCTCGAGGACATCCTCGAGGAAATCGTGGGCGAGATCACCGACGAATTCGACCCGAAGGCGGAGCGTCAGCTGAAGCCGACCGAAACGGGCGATTACATCGTCGAAGGCGCGATGACGATCCGCGACCTCAACCGCGAGACCGACTGGATGCTGCCCGACGAGGAGGCGAACACGATCGCCGGCCTCGTGATCCACGAGGCGCAGACGATCCCCGAGGTCGGCCAGGTCTTCGCCTTCCACGGCTTCCGCTTCGAGGTGGCCGAGCGCAAGGACAACCGGATCACCAAGCTGAAGATCAAGCCGCTGGGCGAAAACGCCTGAACCCAGGCGGAGCCGTGGTCAGGGGCGCTGCCCCTCGCCCGTTCCGGGCTCACCCCGAGGTATTTTCGGCAAGATGAAAACGCTTTCCATTCATCTTGCCCGAAATACCTCGGGGGTGAATGCCGCAGGCAGAGGGGGCAGCGCCCCCTCGCGGCTCACATGAAGGCGTCGGGCATCGAGGCCTTCTTCTTCGCGACATATTCGTCGAGCGCCTCGACCACGCCCGGCTCGATCGCCGGCGGCTGGTAATCGCCCAGCATCTTCGCGACGCGCGCGGCGGCCAGCGCCACGGTATCGCGCGCGCCCTCCTCCTCCCAGGTTTCGAAGGGCTTGTAGTCGAGGAGATCGGTCTTCCAGAACGCCGTCTTGAAATTCGCCTGGGTATGGGCGCAGCCGAGGTAATGGCCGCCCGGCCCCACCTCGCGGATCGCGTCCATCGCCTGGCCGTTCGCGCTCATGTCGATGCCCGCCGCCATCCGGTGCAGCGTGCCGAGCTGATCGGCATCCATCACATATTTCTCGTAGCTCGACACGAGACCGCCCTCGAGCCAGCCGCAGGCGTGCAGCATGAAGTTCACGCCCGACAGAAGCCCGATGTTGAGCGTGTTCGCCGTCTCATAGGCCGCCTGCGCATCGGGGAGTTTCGAGCCGCAGAAGGCGCCCGCGGACCGGTAGGGCAGCCCCAGCCGCCGCGCGAGCTGCCCGGCGCCAAGCGTGATCTGCGCGGCTTCCGGCGTGCCGAAGGTGGGCGCGCCCGAATTCATGTCGATCGAGGTGACGAAGGCGCCGAAGATCACCGGCGCGCCCTTGCGGATCAGCTGGCTATAGGCGACGCCGGCGAGCACCTCGGCCAGCACCTGCGTCAGCGTGCCCGCAACCGAGACCGGCGCCATCGCGCCGCCGACGATGAAAGGCGAGATGATGCAGGCCTGGTTCGCCTTCGCATAGACCTCGAGCGCGCCCATCATCGTCGCGTCGAAAGTGAGCGGCGAGTTGATGTTGACGAGCGAGGTCATCACCGTGTTCTCGTCGACGAACTGCTCGCCGAAGAGAATCTTCGACATCTCGACGCTGTCGGCGGCGCGCGAGGGCTCGGTCACCGAACCCATATAGGGCTTGTCCGAAAGCGTCATATGGGCGTGCAGCATGTCGAGATGGCGCTTGTTCACCGGCACGTCGGTCGGCTCGCAAACGGTGCCGCCCGAATGGTGCAGATATTTCGACATCTGCCCAAGCTTCACGAAATTGCGGAAGTCGGCGATCGTGGCATAGCGCCGCCCGCCGGCCAGATCGCGCACGAAGGGCGGCCCGTAGACCGGCGCCAGCACGAGGTTCTTGCCGCCGATCACCACGTTGCGCTCGGGGTTGCGGGCATGTTGGGTAAAGGTGGAGGGCGCGGTCTTGCACAACTCGCGCGCAAGGCCGCGGGGGATGCGCACGCGCTCGCCCTGAACATCGGCCCCCGCCTCGCGCCAAAGCGCCAGCGCCGCGGGGTTTTCGACGAAATTGACGCCGATCTCCTCGAGCACCGTCTCGGCATTCGCCTCGATGATCTCGAGCGCCTCCTCGTTCAGGATCTCCAGATTGGGGATGTTGCGCTCGATGTAGCGCGCGAATTCGACCCGCACCGCGGTGCGTTCCGCCCGCCGTGCGGCCCCGCCGCCGCCCCGCGCCCGCCGGCCCGCCGGCTGTTCGACAACTTCGCTCATCGCGCATCCTCCGCTGATTTCCGCCATGCTAGCCCAGCCCGGGCCCACCCCATGCGCGCAAAGCGACATCAGCGATAAAGAAGCGACCGCCCCGCGGCGAAGAGATGCACCTTGGACGGGTCGGCGGTGAGCGTCACGCGGCTGCGGCGCAGATCGGCGTGGATGCCGGGCAGCTTCGCGATCATATGCGGCGCGCCCATCTCCTCGCCGAAGTAAAGCAGCGTGACCTCACCCAAAGCCTCGACGATCTCGACCGTGCCGGTGAAGATCCCCTCGCCCGCGGTCAGCCTCAGATCCTCGGGCCGCACGCCGATATTGACCTTGAGCCCCATATCCGCCGCGGTGGTCGGCACATGGCTCACCGCCGTGCCACCGTCGACGAGCCTGACCGTGGTCTGCGCCCCGGTCGCCACCACCTCGCCCGCAAGCAGGTTCATCTGCGGCGAGCCGATGAACTGCGCGACGAATTCGTTCTCGGGCCGCTCGTAAAGTTCGAGCGGCGTGCCGACCTGCGCGATGCCCTTGTTCGCCAGCACGACAATGCGCGAGGCGAGCGTCATCGCCTCGACCTGGTCATGGGTGACATAGATCATCGTGCGATCGGGCATCGCCTCCTTGAGCTGGGCGATCTCGATCCGCGTGGCGACGCGCAGCGCCGCATCGAGGTTCGAGAGCGGCTCGTCGAAGAGGTAAACCTTCGGGTCGCGCACGATCGCGCGGCCGATCGCGACGCGCTGACGCTGCCCGCCCGAAAGCGCCTTCGGCAGCCGGTCGAGATAGGGCGTCAGTTGCAGGATGCGCGCGGCATTTTCCACAGCCTTGTCAATCTCTTCTCGGCTCTTCTTCGCAATTTTCAGGGCGAATTCCATGTTCTCGCGCACGGTCATATGCGGATAGAGCGCATAGCTCTGGAACACCATCGCGATGCCGCGCTGCGCCGGGGGCACGTCGTTCACCCGGATGCCGTCGATCACCAGATCGCCCGCCGTGATCCGTTCGAGCCCCGCGATCATGCGCAGGAGCGTCGACTTGCCACAGCCGGAAGGCCCAACGAAAACAATGAGTTCCCCCGCCTTGATCTCGAGGTCGATGCCCTTGAGCACATCGACCTCGCCATAGGATTTTCCGATGCCCGTAAGCGAGAGATCAGCCATTGCGGCCTCCGTGGTTGAGCAGGAGGATCGAGGGCTGCCACGGCCCGAGATGCAGCCGGTGATCGGCGAGCGGCCGGGTCGAGCCGATCTCGCCCCCGATCGTCACCCAGTCGCCCGCCGGCACCGTCGTCTCGAGCGGCGCGTCGGAGAGGTTGAAGAGGCAGAGGATCTCTTCCTCCCCACTCTTGCGACGGAAGCTGAGCAGATCGCCGAGCGCCTGGATTTCCGTCATAACTCCGGCCTGCAAGGCCTTGTGATGTTTACGAAAAGCGATCACGCGCCGGTAATGGTGCAAAAGCGCGCCAGGGTCGGTCTCGGCGGCATCGACGGCCAGATGGTGATGCACCGAGGGCACCGGCAACCAGGGCTTTCCGGTTGTGAAGCCGGCATAGGGCGCCTCCGCCTCCCAGACCATCGGCGTGCGGCAACCGTCTCGGCCCTTGAACTCGGGCCAGAACTCCTTGCCATAGGGATCCTGCAGATCCTCATAGGCGATCTCCGCCTCGGGCAGCCCCAGTTCCTCGCCCTGATAAAGGCAGACGGAGCCCCTGAGGCACATCAACAACGTCTCGTAACACTTTGCCGAAGCTTGAGAAAGATGCCACCTGGAAATGTGGCGCTCGACATCGTGGTTGGAATAGGCCCAGCATGGCCAGCCCTCGGGCGCCACCGCCTCGACCTTGCGGAACACCTCGGCGACATACTGCGCCGAGAGCGGCGCATGGCCGGAGAGCAGCTCGAACGCATAGGACATCTGCATCTTGTCGGTGCCCGAGGTGTAGTCGCCAAGGATCTCGAGGCCGCGCTGGCTGTCGCCGATCTCCCCCACCGCGGCGGCGTTGAAATTATCCATCAGCGTTCGCAATTTCCGAAGAAATTCAACGTTCTTCGGGTGGTTCTTGTCATAGACATGGCGCTGGTGATTATAGGGGTTCACCTTCGGCGCAGTGCTGTCGTTGCGCTCCTCGACCGGCAGCGGCGGGTTGTCGCGCAGCTGCTCGTCATGCATGTAGAAGTTGATCGTATCGAGGCGGAAGCCGTCCACCCCGCGCTCGAGCCAGAACTTCGCCACGCCGAGCAGCGCCTCCTGCACCGCCGGGCAATGGAAGTTCAGATCCGGCTGGCTCACGAGGAAATTGTGCAGGTAATACTGCTCGCGCCGCGCGTTCCACTGCCAGGCCGAACCGCCAAAGATGCTCAGCCAGTTGTTCGGCGGCGTGCCGTCTGGCTTCGGATCGGCCCAGACATACCAGTCCGCCCGCGCATTGTCGCGGCTCGCCCGGCTTTCCTGAAACCAGGGATGCTGATCCGAAGTATGGCTCAGCACGAGGTCGATCATCACCTTCAGCCCCAGCGCATGGGCCGTGGCGATCACCTGGTCGAAATCGGCGAGATTGCCGAACATCGGATCGACGTCGCAATAATTCGCGACGTCATAGCCGAAATCCTTCATCGGCGAGGTGAAGAAGGGCGAGATCCAGATCGCATCGGCGCCGAGGCTCGCGACATGGGGCAACCGGCGCACGATGCCCAGAAGATCGCCCACCCCGTCGCCATTCGTGTCCTGAAAGCTGCGCGGATAGATCTGATAGATCACCGCACCGCGCCACCAGTCGGGATCCTTGCGAAGCATGTTCATTCAGCCACCTTTCACCGAGCCGGCCAAGAGACCGCGCACGAGATATTTCTGCATTGCGAAGAAGACGAGGAGCGGCACCGCGATCGAGACGAAGGCGGAGGCCGCGAGAATCTCCCAGTCGCCGCCGCGCGAGCCGAGCAGCTCGCGCAGCACGCCGGTCATCACCAGCTGATCGCGGCGATTGCCGAGGAAGACGGTGGCGACGAGCAGATCGTTCCAGACCCAGAGAAACTGGAAGATCGCGAAGGAGGCCAGCGCCGGGAAGCTCAGCGGCAGGATGATCCGGCGGAAGATCTGGAACTCGGTCGCGCCATCGACGCGCGCGCTTTCGATGATCTCGCGCGGCAGGCCGACCATGTAGTTGCGCAAAAGGTAGATCGCGAGCGGCAGGCCGAAGCCGGTATGGGCGAGCCAGATCCCCATGTAACCCTTGCCGAGCCCGATCTCGTTGTGAAAGCGCAAAAGCGGGATCAGCGCGAGCTGCAACGGCACGACAAGGAGGCCGACGACCGCGGCGATGATCAGCGCGCGGCCGGGAAACTCCATCCAGGCCAGGGCATAGGCCGCGAAGGCCGCGATCAGGATCGGGATCACCGTCGCCGGCACCGTCACCGTCATCGTGTTCAAAAACGCCTGCCCCAGCCCCTCGGCCCCGATCACCCTTGCGTAATTGTCGGTGGTGAAGCGCGGCGGCGTGGTGGTGGTGGTAAAGATGCGCATGCCGCGCGTCTCGGTGAATTGCCTGGGCGAGGTCAGCCGGTAATCGCCGTTTTCCGCGACGGTGAGGCTTTGGCCGTCCTTCAGCGCGGCGGTGTCACCGGGGCGATAGGCCTCGGGCTCGCGCGAACTCGTGCCCCAGGCGGAGAGCGCCTCGCCCTTGGCGAGCACATTGCCTGAGATCACCCAGATATCCCCCTCCTGCGCCTGATCGGCGGCGGTGCCCGCGCGCACGAAGCCCGAGGCGGTCGAGGAGAACGGCGCCCGCCACCAGCCCGAGGCCGCGATCTGGTCGCGGTCGCGGAAGCTCGAGACGAGCAGGCCAAAGGTCGGCACCGTCCACAGAACGACGAGGATCGCGGCGGCAAGGTTCACCGCCCAGACGAGCCGCGCGCGGGTGCCTGCGATATGATCCATCAGGCCATCTCCTTGCGCGCGTTGCGGATGTTCCAGATCATGATCGGCGTGACGAGCGCCATGATCACGATCGCGATCGCCGAGCCGCGGCCGTAATCGGGCGCGCCGCGGAACATCCAGTCATACATCATATTGGCGAGCACCTGCGTGCCCCACTGGCCGTTGGTCATCACGAAAACGATGTCGAAAACCTTGAGCACGGTGATGGTGATCGTGGTCCAGACCACCGCGATCGTGCCCCAGATCTGTGGCACCTTGATCAGGAAGAAAAGCTGCCAGGGGTTCGCCCCATCGAGGATCGCGGCCTCGAGCGTTTCCTCGGGGATACCGCGCAGCGCCGCCGAGAGGATCACCATGGCGAAACCGGTCTGGATCCAGATCAGCACCACCATCAGGAAGAAATTGTTCCAGAACGGCACCGTGAGCCAGGTTTCGGGCGCGTGGCCGAAACCGGTGACGATCGCGTTCAGAAGGCCGATCTGATCCTGCCCCTCGGCGCGGAAATCATAGATGAATTTCCAGATCACGCCGGCGCCGACGAAACTGATCGCCATCGGCATGAAGATCAGGCTTTTCGCCAGATTGCCCCAGCGGATGCGGTCGGTCACCTGCGCCGCGAGCAGCCCGAAGAAGGTCGAGGCGGCGGGCACGACGAGAAGCCAGAGCATGTTGTTCAGGATCGACTCGCGGAATTTCGCGTCGCCCGCAAGCCATTCGTAATTGCCCAGGCCCACGAAATGCCGCCCGTCGCTGTCGAGCACCGAGAGCCAGAGCGACTTGAACACCGGATAGACGAGGTAAAGCCCCAGAAACAGCAGCGCCGGCCCGATGAAAAGCCAGGGCCGCACCCGGTTCGCCCGGGTGATGTTGCGCCCGGCATGCGCCCCGCGCGGCGGAAAGATCGTGTCAAGGATCAGGTTCGATCCCCAGAACCACGCGACGCAGCCAAAGACGCCGGCCACGATGGTGCCTGCTGCGAGAATTGCCTGTTGCATCCATCCCTCCCCGGACGTGGTCCGCCCGCGAGGTCTCCCCCGCGGGCGGACGCGCGTTACTTCAGCGTGTCCCAGGTGGCCTGGATCGCCTTCGCGACCTGGGCCGAGGACTTGCCGCCGACATAGTCGATCATGCCGGTCCAGAAGGCGCCTGCGCCGATCGCGCCCGGCATCAGATCCGACCCGTCAAAGCGGAAGGTCGTCGCGTTGAGCATGATCTCCCCCATCTTGCGCTGGGTGTCATTGGCATAGGCCGCGGGGTTCACCGCCTTGTAGGGGGTGACGAAGCCGCTCTGCGCCATCCAGACCTCATGCGCGATCGGGCTTTCGAGGAAGGAGATGAAGGCGTCGCCCACCGGATTGTCGCTGAGCTTGGCGAACATCGTGCCCGCGCCGAGCACCGGCTTGCCGAGATCCTTGCTCGCATAGGCGGGGAAGTAGAAGAAATCGGCATCCTGCCCGATCACCGTCCCCTCGGGGAAGAAGCTCGGGATGAAGCTCGCCATGCGGTGCATGTAGCATTGCGGCGGCGAGGTGAAGAGCCCCTTCGGGCTGTCGCGGAAATCGGTGGTGGCGACCGCGCCGACGCCGCCCGCGACGAAGGTGTCGTTCTTCGCGAACCAGCCGAAATCGTCGATCGCCTCGAGCACCTTCGGATCGTCGAATTTGAGGGTGTTCGCGACCCAGGCGTCGTAATCCTCGGGCGTGTTGTCGCGCAGCATGAAATCCTCGACCCAGTCGGTCGCGGGCCAGCCGGTGGCCCCGCCCGAGCCGAGCCCGATGCACCAGGGCGTGCCGCCATCCTTCACGATCTGCTCGGTCAGCGCCTTGAGCTCCTCCATCGTCTGCGGCACCTCATAGCCCGCATCCTCGAAATTCTCCGGCACATACCAGACGAGCGATTTCAGATCGGCCTTGAACGGGAAGGCATATTGGTGATGCGCGCCATCCGGCCCGAGGTAATTGCCATAGGCCGCCCAGCTGTCGCCCGCGGCGTAATTGTCCTTGATCCAGCCCTCGACACCATCGGCGAGCGGGATGAGCCGCCCCTTCTTCGCGAGATCGGCGGCAAGGCCCGGCTGCGGAAAGACCGCGATATCGGGCGGGGAGCCGCCCTCGGCGTCGATCACGATCTGCTGCTCGAAACTGTCGGAGCCGGAATATTGCACATCGGCCCCGGTCGCGGCGCGGAAATAGTCGAGCACGCTTTCGAAGAGGTCACGGTCCGCGCCGAGCCAGGGGCCGAGCACGGTGAGCTTCTTGCCCTTCAGATCCATCGACTTGAGCGCATCGTAGCTCGCCCAGTCGAAGCGGCTGTCGGCGCCCGGCGCGAATTTCAGATCCTGCGCGAAGGCGGACGAGGCCGCGAAGGCCAGAACGGCGACGCTGAGATAAAGGCTTCTGGTCATGTGGTCCTCCCGAGACCGGGCTTACGCCCCTGAGACATCCGGCGCGACGAGCCGGATCGGCGACTCGAAGTCAAAGCGCTTTGGATACCGAAAACTCCCTCAAGCCCTCGTGAAAGTCAATCGTCGCAAATGCCGCATCTGCATTGTAAACTGATGATTTAATGCTGCATGGCAGCATGTTGGAGATCTTGCGAGAGCCGATTGACGTGCCCGCGTTGCGGTCGTATTTTGCTCTAATCCAAACCGCTTTGACTATCCGGAAAGGCGGAGCATCATGAACCTCAAGGATCTTGCAAAGACACTGGGCCTGTCTCCCACCACGGTCAGCCGTGCGCTCAACGGCTATCCCGAGGTCTCCGAGGCGACCCGCGCGCGCGTCGCGGAAGCGGCGCGACGGCACAATTATCGCCCCAACACCCAGGCCAAGCGCCTCGCCACAGGCCGGGCGATGGCGATCGGCCATGTGATCCCGCTGCGCGCGAGCGGGCATGAGATCGTCAACCCGGTCTTCGCCGATTTCATCGCCGGCGCGGGGGAGGTCTACGCCCAGGCGGGCTATGACATGGTGCTCTCGATCGTGCCCGACGACGACGAGGAGCGGATCTATCGCGAATTGCGCTCGCGCGGGAATGTCGACGGGGTGATCGTGCATGCGCCGAGGGCGGGCGATCCGCGCATCGCGCTGCTGAGCGAGCTCGGCATCCCCTTCGTCGTGCATGGCCGCGCCTCGGGGCTGCGCATGCCCTATTCCTGGGTCGACGTGAACAACACCCACGCCTTCGAACGCGCGACCCGCTTCCTGACCGATCTCGGCCATCGCCGGATCGCGCTGATCAACGGGATCGAGACGATGGATTTCGCGCTGCGCCGCCGCCGCGGGTTCGAACGCGCCCTCGCCGCGCGCGAGATCCCCTGCGATCCCGCGCTGATGGTCGCGGGCGAGATGACCGAGGCGCAGGGCCATGACGCCGCGAGCCGCATGCTCGACAGCGCCGCGCCGCCGACCGCCTTCCTCACGGCCTCCTTCCTCAGCGCGATGGGCGTGCGCCGCGCGCTTTGGGAACGCGGCATGAAGATGGGGCGCGACGCCTCGATCGTCACCCATGACGACGAGCTCGGTTATCTGAAGAACGGCGCCGAGGAGCCGATCTTCACCGCCACCCGCTCCTCCGTGCGCGAGGCCGGGCGCCGCTGCGCGCGAATGCTGATTGCGCAGATCGAGGCGGGCCCGGGCCGGGCGCCACAGACCGACCTGCTCGAGGCGGTTCTGGTCGTCGGCCCCTCCACCGGGCCGGTGCCCGAGCGCGCCTTCCACGATGGCGTTCTTGCGCGGCATGCGCATAACGGGGTGCGGAAATGACCGATCTGCCGGCGCGCGGCGCCTTTCCCGAGGGGTTCCTCTTCGGCGCCGCCACCTCCTCCTACCAGATCGAGGGCCATCGTTTCGGCGGCGCCGGCCCGACCCATTGGGACAGCTTCGCCGCGACCCCGGGCAATGTGGTGCGCGCCGAGGATGGCGCCACCGCCTGCGACCATTATCACCGCTGGGAGGAAGATCTCGATCTGATCGCGGCGGCGGGGTTCGATCTCTACCGCTTCTCGACCTCCTGGGCGCGGGTGATGCCCGAGGGGCGCGGCGCGGTGAACATGGAGGGCCTCGATTTCTACGACCGGCTCGTCGACGGGATGCTCGCGCGCGGGATCAAGCCGGCGCTCACGCTCTACCACTGGGAGCTGCCCGCGGCGCTTTCCGATCTCGGCGGCTGGCGCAACCGCGAGATCGCGAACTGGTTCGCCGATTTCACCGAGGTGATCGCGCGCCGCCTTGGCGACCGGGTGTTTTCCGCAGCCCCGATCAACGAGCCCTGGTGCGTCGGCTGGCTTGGCCATTTCGCGGGCCAGCACGCCCCCGGGCTGCGCGACATCCGCGCGACGGCCCATGCGATGCACCACATCCTGCTTGCCCATGGCCGCGCGATCGCGGTGATGCGCAGCCACGGCATGGGCAATCTCGGCGCGGTGTGCAATTTCGAATATGCCCATCCCGCCGATCCCAGCCCCGAGGCCGCCACCGCCGCGCGCCGCTACGACGCGATCTACAACCGCTTCTTCACCGAAGGGATCTTCCACGGCCGCTACCCGGAGGAGGTGCTCGACGGGCTCGGCCCGCACATGCCCTTGAACTGGCAGGACGATTTCGCCACGATCGGCGCGCCGCTCGACTGGTTCGGGATCAACTACTACACCTGCAAGCGCATCGCCCCCGCCCCCGGCCCCTGGCCCGCACTGGCCGAACTCGAGGGCCCGCTTCCGAAGACGGCGATGGGCTGGGAGATCTTCCCCGAGGGGCTGCACGCCTTCCTCACCCGGATCGCGCGCGAATACACCGGCGCCCTGCCCCTCATCATCACCGAGAACGGCATGGCCGCGCCCGATACGCTTGACGGCGAGAGCTGCCTTGATGCCGGGCGCATCGCCTATTACGCCGAGCATCTCGACGCCTGCCTGCGCGCGATTGCCGAGGGGGTGCCGCTTCGGGGCTATATCTCTTGGTCGCTTCTTGATAATTACGAATGGTCGCTCGGCTACGAGAAGCGCTTCGGCCTCGTCCATGTCGATTTCGAAAGCCTGACGCGCAGACCGAAGGCCTCCTACCACGCCTGGGCACGCGCCCTCGGAGCCTGAGAATGACCAAGACCGCCCCGCTCACGCTCATCGCCGATATCGGCGGCACCAATACCCGCGTGGCGCTCGCCCGCGACGGGCAGCTGCTGCACGAGACGATCCGGCGCTATGCCAATGCGGGGCGCCCCGCGCTCGAACCGATCCTCGCCGAATTCATCGCCGAATCTGGCGTCACGGGCCTCGCCGGCGCCTGCATCGCCGCCGCCGGCCCGGTGCGCGACGGCGTGGCGGAAATGACGAACCTTTCCTGGGTGATCGAGGATCACGCCGTCGCGCAGGTCACCGGCACCCCAGCAGTGGCGCTGCTCAACGACCTGCAGGCGCAGGGCTACGCGCTCGGCCATCTCGCCCCCGAGATGGTGCGCGAGATCCTGCCGGGCGCCCCCGCCCGCCCTGGCGCGAGCCGCCTGGTGATCGGGGTCGGCACCGGGTTCAACGCCGCCCCGGTGCATGAGGGGCCGGGCGGGCGCATCGTCCCCCCGGGCGAGGCCGGCCATATCACGCTCCCCTGCATCACCGAGAGCGACTTCCGCCTGAAGGCCTATCTCGAGGAGAAACATGCCTTCGCCTCGGTCGAGCATGTCGTCTCCGGCCGCGGCATCGAGCGCGTCTACGCCTATCTCGCCGGCCATGAGGAGGCGATCACCCCGGGCCACGAGATCATCGCCGCGATCGGCGCGGGCGACGGGGTCGCGCGCGCGGCCGGGCAGCTCTTCGTCGAGATGCTGGGCCGGGTGACCGGCGATCTCGCGCTCGTCCACCTGCCCTTCGGCGGCATCTATCTGATCGGCGGCGCGGCGCGCGGCTTCGTGCCCTGGTTCGCCGAATTCGGCTTCGACCGGGCGATGCACGCGAAGGGGCGGTTCTCCGACTTCCTGCGCGCCTTCCCGGTCTTCGTGATCGAGGACGATTACGCCGCGCTCGCCGGCTGCGCCGCCTATCTGGCCGCGCATCTCGCGCGCAGCTGACGCCCGGCCGAGGCCGCGCCCCCGGGGCCGCATGAACCGGCGACGAACCCCTCCGGCGTCAAGCCAATCTTAACCTGCGCGCGGTAAGCCTTTTTCATTCTGGAATGAAAGGGGAACACGTGAGCCTTTTCCGGACCTTCGATTTCAGGGGGATGCGATGAGCGTTCTCCCCCTTCCCGCGAAACTCGATCTCGCGCAGGCCGAGACGCTGGCACAAGCGATTCGCGCCGAAAGCGGCGGCGATCTCGCCCTCGACGCGAGTGGCGTGACCCTGCTTGGCGGGCTGGGCCTGCAGATCCTGGCGAGCGTGGCGCAAAGCTGGCGCGCCAGTGGCCACCGGCTCACCATTTCCCCCCGTTCCGAGGCATTCGACGAGGCGCTCACGATTTTCGGCGTCGACCTCGCCACCCTGCAATCCGAGGAGGCCGCATGAGCCTGACAGTCCTTGCGGTCGATGACAGCCGCACGATCCGAGACATGCTGAAACTCGCGCTGAGCGAGGCGGGAATCACCCTGCATCTGGCCGAGGACGGCGTCCATGGGCTCGAGGTGCTCGAGGGGATCGAACCCGACGCGATCATCTCCGACATCAACATGCCGCGCCTCGACGGCTTCGGCTTCATCGAGGCGGTGCGCAATCAGGACAAGCATCGCGCGACGCCGATCCTGGTGCTGACCACGGAATCGGCGCCCGAGCTGAAAGCGCGCGCCCGCGCGGCGGGAGCGACCGGCTGGATCGTTAAACCCTTCGACCCGCCGAAGCTGGTCAAGGCGCTGCAGATGGTTGCGGGCTGAGGGAGGCACCGATGGCAACGGACCCGATGGCGGAAATCCGGGCGAGTTTCTTCGTCGAATGCGAGGAACTGCTCGAAAGCCTTCAGGATGCGCTCTCCGACATGGACGAGGGCAATCAGGACAACGAGACGATCAACGTCGTCTTCCGCGCGGTCCATTCGATCAAGGGCGGCGCCGGCGCCTTCGGCCTCGATGCGCTGGTGGGCTTCGCCCATCGCTACGAGACGGTGCTCGACGAGCTGCGCTCGGGCCGGCTCACGGTCACGCCCGATGCGATGAAGCTCTTCTTCCATGCCGCCGACCTGCTGCATGACCATGTGCGTGCGGCGCGCGATGCCGGCGCCCCGCCCGAGGGGGCGGAGGAATGCCTGACCGATCTCGAGGCGCTGATCGGTGGCGGTGCCGGCCCCGCGCCCGAGGAGGAGGTCACCGATTTCCAGCCGATGGGTCTGAGCTTCGACTTCGAACCCGAGCAGGCCGAGGGCGAATCGCCGCGCTGGCGCGTCACCTTCCGCCCGACGGCGGCGCTCTACGCCTCCGGCAACGAACCCCTGCACCTGCTGCGCGCGCTCGCCGCGCTGGGCGAGACGCAGGTGAGCTGCCGGCTCGACGATCTGCCTCCCCTCGAGGATCTGAACCCCGAGGAATCCTATCTCGAATGGCAGGTCGAGATCAGCGGCGACATCACCGATTTCGAGATCCGCGAGGTGTTCGATTTCGTCGAGGATGTCTGCGCCCTGACGATCGAAACGACCGATTCCGATCCCGCGCCCGCCTTCGACTTTTCCCTGCCCGATCTGCCGCCGCTCGACGAGAGTGGCCTGACCGAACCCGAACCGCCCTCCGATCCCCCGCCCGGATCGGGTCTCGAACCTCCCGCGGAAACCTCTCCGATGACCGAAACGCCCACTGCTTCCGACACAGGTTCCACGCAGGCCGCCGCAGGCTCCGCCGCCTCGGCGCGCGATGCCTCGGCCGAGCACAGCACCACCGTGCGCGTCGATCTTGAGCGCATCGACCGGCTGGTGAACCTCGTGGGCGAACTCGTGATCAATCAGGCGATGCTCGCGCAAAGCGTCGCGGAGGCCGGCCTGCCCCCGAATTCGGCGGTGATGACCGGGCTCGAAGCCTTCATGATGCTCACGCGGGACATTCAGGACAGCGTGATGATGATCCGCGCCCAGCCGGTGAAACCGCTGTTCCAGCGCATGGCCCGGATCGTGCGCGAGGCCTCCGGCGCGGTCGGCAAGGAGGTGCGGCTGCGCACCGAGGGCGAGGCGACCGAGGTCGACAAGACGGTGATCGAACGTCTCGCCGATCCGCTGACCCACATGATCCGCAACGCGGTCGACCACGGGCTCGAAACCCCTGAAAAGCGCGTCGCGGCGGGCAAATCCGCCGAGGGTGTGATCACCCTTTCGGCGCAGCACCGCTCCGGTCGCGTGGTGATCGAGGTAAGCGACGACGGCGCCGGGATCAACCGCCCGAAGGTGCGCGAGATCGCGGTGCGCAAGGGGTTGATCGCCGCCGACGCCACGCTCAGCGACACCGAAATCGACAACCTCCTGTTCCTGCCCGGTTTTTCCACCGCAGACCAGGTTTCGGCCCTCTCCGGCCGCGGCGTCGGCATGGATGTCGTGCGACAGGCGATCCAGGGGCTCGGCGGCCGCATCGCGATCCATTCCGAACCCGGCAAGGGCACCCGCTTCTCGATCTCGCTGCCGCTCACCCTCGCGGTGCTCGACGGGATGGTGGTGAATGTCGCGGGCGAGACCCTCGTCGTGCCGCTCTCTTCCATCCTCGAAACGGCGACCCTCACCGACGAGGACATCCGCACCCTCGGCCCGCAGACCAATGTCGTGCATGTGCGCGGCGCCTTCGTGCCGCTCTACGATCTGGGCGCGGAACTCGGCTATCGCCCGCCGCAAACCTCCTATGCCGGCGGCATCGTGCTGCTCACCGCGCAGGAAAACGGCAACCGGTCCGCCCTGATCGTCGACGCGATCCTCGAGCAGCGCCAGGTCGTGATCAAGGGGCTGCAACGCAGCTACGGCCACATTCCCGGCGTCGCCGCCGCCACGATCCTCGGCGATGGCCAGATCGCCCTGATCCTCGATCCCGCAGACCTCGTCCAGAACGCTTCCGGCCGCACCCGCGCGCCCCAACTCGCCCTTGCAGGATGACGCCATGACCACGCAACAGACCCATGCCTCCGAACTCGAACTGCTTTCCTTCCGCCTCGCCGAAGAGGAATACAGCGTCGACATCATGTCCGTCCGCGAGATCCGCGGCTGGACCCGCGCGACGCCGCTGCCCCACGCCCCCGCCCATGTGCGCGGCGTGATCAATCTGCGCGGCACGGTGCTGCCGGTCGTCGACCTTTCCGTCCGCCTCGGCATGGAGCCGGTGCAGGGCGACGCCCGCAACGTGATCATCGTCGTCCAGGTCGGCAACCAGACCGCCGGCCTCCTCGTCAATGCGGTGTCGGACATCCTCGCTCTCCCCCGGAGTGAGCTGCAACCGCCGCCTGAACTCGCCGCAGATGCGGCGCATAGTTTCATCGAAGCTCTCACCATCGTCGAGGGGCGGATGATCCGCGTCCTCGACCTGACCGCCGTCCTCCCCGACGACGCCGCCGAGGCCGCATGACCGTACAATCTTCCCAGTTCAACGGCCCATCGGCCCCAAACGAGAGCGAGCTCGCCTCGATCGCCCGCGTGCTGCACGAACACGCCGGTATCGTGATCGCGCCGGGCAAGGGCTCGATGGTCCAGTCACGCCTGGCGAAACGGCTGCGCGCGCTGGGGTTGAACGATTACGCCAGCTACATCGCCCTGGTCACCTCCGAAGCAGGCCTCGACGAGCGCCGCGCAATGATCTCGGCGCTGACCACGAATGTCACGCATTTCTTCCGTGAGAACCACCATTTCGAGACCCTGCGCAAAGAGGCCCTTCCGCCGCTCATCGCCCGCGCCCGCGCCGGCGCCAAGGTGCGGATCTGGTCGGCAGGAAGCTCGAACGGGCAGGAGGTCTTTTCCATCGCAATGGTTCTGGCCGATCTGGCATCCGACCTCGCCTCGCTGGACATCCGGCTGCTCGCAACCGACATCGACCCACATATGATCGCGCGGGGCCGCGACGCCGTCTATGACCCGGCGACGATCGACACGATCCCGCAGCCGCTGCGCCGCTTCCTGCAAGCGGAGGAACGGGGCTGGCGCATCGCACCCGAGCTTCGTACGCTGGTTACGTTTCGCGAGCTCAACCTCCATGACAGCTGGCCGATGAAGGGCCGCTTCGACGTCATTTTCTGCCGTAATGTCGTGATCTATTTCGATCCCGCCGCTCAGCTTCGCCTCTGGCAACGTTTCGAGGCCGCCCTCAACCCGGGCGGCTGGCTCTTCGTCGGTCATTCCGAACGGGTGCCGCTCGGCGCGCAAAGCGCGCTGACCACGGCCGGCATCACCACCTACCGCCTGAAGGAAACGGGCTCGAAGTCAGGAGAGGCACAGTGGCACTGAGAGATCAGTTGAGAATCATGGTCGTGGACGACATGTCCACAAGCCGCGGCCTGATCACCCAGGCCCTCGACGCCATGGGCATCCGACAGATCGGCTACGCAACCGACGGCCCTGGCGCCCTGCAGATCCTCGAGAAGACCCCGGTTCACCTGGTGATCTCGGATTACAACATGCCCGGGATGGATGGCTTGCAACTGCTGCACGCCCTACGCAGCAACGCGCGCACGAAAGGCGTCGGGTTCATCCTGATCACCGGCCGCGCCGATCGCGAGATCATCGAGACCGGCAAGAAGCTCGGGATGAACAACTTCCTCAAGAAGCCTTTCACACCGCAGGATCTGCGCAATTGTATCGAAGCGGTGGTCGGACGGCTATGACAAATCCCCTTTCCGAAACTGACCTCCGGGATTTCGAGCGGCGCGACCTGCCGCTCGACGCACTCGCCGCGCGCATTGCCGATGAACTCGACACGCTTGCTGGGCTTTCCTCGGACGTGCAGCGCGCGATTTCGATGTGTCATTTTTCGGATCATACCGAGCCCGAAGCAATCCGCGGCTTGCAGGGCATCGACCGCATCACCCAGGCGCTCGAGGATCTCGGGCGGCTCATGGCGGCGGTATCGGGAGAAATGCCAACCGATGTGAAGCTGCATGCCGTTCCGATCCTCTCCCGGCTGCGTCTGCATGAGTTGATCAACAATCTCGATCCGGACCGGATTCGAGAAGCCGCGCCCCTTGCGGAAACAGGTGACATCCAGTGGTTCTGAAGATGGATGATCGCCTGTCGCCACCGACAATGCATCACTGACATCATCCGCCGCACAGGCCCGGATGCCGCGCCTGTCGAGAGCGACGTCAGAAGAGTTCCACACCATTTCCGGGTTTCGGAACAGCGAGCGACTCGAAAACCTGAGCCTCCCCGAGGAGCCGTTGGCGGGCACGCCCGGATCCGGGCCAGAACTCGATCCGGCGCGCCTGCGTTCCGCCGAGGCTCTGACCTGTACACTCGATCCCCTCACGCGTGAGGAAATCGAGAACGAAGGCCGCGTTCTTCTGCCCGACATCGGTAAGTCCCGCAATCAGCCGCGCACCACCGAAGACCTTCGCCTTCAGATGAGTGCGGTTCGCGCCAGCCTTGATCAGGCCGTTGATCAGGAGTTCCATCGCATTGACCCCAAAGCTCGCGGATTGCAGCGCCGAACCGGTTCCTTCGGGAAGGAGAAAGTGATTCATGCCGCCCAACCCGGTGCTCTGATCATAGAGGCATGTCGCCACGCATGAGCCGAGGATCGTCGAAATCGAGAGATCGTTTCCCTTTTCGACGGCAAATTCGCCTTGAGCGATGTGGCGCGGCCTGTGCTTACCCGTCATTTCATCCCCCCGACAGATCGGGCCACCGCCCCTCCGGTTTTGGAACAGAGATCCAGCACGCTTCGGGCCATTTCGCCGATCGGGGTTGCCTGATCGACCGCGCCAAACTCGATCGCGGCACGCGGCATGCCGAAGACCACGGAAGTCGCCTCGTCTTGTGCAAGGCAATGTGCGCCTGCGCGGCGCAGACCGACCATCGCTTCGGCCCCATCCCGCCCCATCCCGGTCAACATCACGGCCACCACCCGCCCCGCGACCGGAACGGCGGAGTCGAAGAGGACGTCGACAGAGGGGCGATGCCCATTCCGCTTCTCACTATCGATCAACGCACAGGTCAGAGGCTCTCCAAGCCGCACGCCAAGATGAAAGTTCCCGCCAGGTGCCAGATAGACCCTGCCCGCTTCCAGCGGGGCGTTCTGTGTCGCCAAAGCCATTCGCGGTGCGATCCGGCTTTCGAGGCGCCGGGCAAAACTCGCCAGGAAACTCTCGGGCATATGCTGCGCGATCAGCGTTGGAGGACAGTTTTCCGGATAGCCCGACAGGAAGGTTTCCAAGGCGTCGACACCGCCAGTCGAAGACCCGACCAGAACGACGCGCCCATTCCAGTCAAAGCCGGTCGCCGGAGAGATCCGCGCGCGCGGCCCGGGGCTGCGCAACCGGGCATCCGCCGCAACGACGAGAAGATCCGCGAGATGATCGAAAGCGTCGGTGACCCGGTCCAGACGTGGCTTTCCGATACATTCGACCGCGCCCAAGGCCAGCGCCTCCAGCGCCGCGGCCGACCCCTTGAAAGTCTCGGTCGAGACCATGACCACGGGCATCGGTCGCAAGCGCATGATTTTTTCGAGAAATTCGAGCCCGTTCATGCGCGGCATCTCGACGTCGAGCGTCAAGACATCGGGCGAAAGCGTCTTGATCTTCTCGCGCGCCTCGAAGGGATCACCGGCTTCACCGACCACGAGAAGTCTCGGGTCGGACTCAAGCTTGCTGCGGATCACCTGCCGGATCGTCTGCGAATCATCGACGATCAGCACGCGCTTCGGCTTCATGTCTGCCCCCTCATCCCTGAAACAAGTCATGACGTTCAAAAGTCTTCCCAATCCCCCTCATCGCTCCGGGGCTGCTCGGCAAGATTACCCGAGACGACCGGGGGCGGGGCCGCGCTCCTCCGATGGTGGAATCTTGGCAACTCCTGCACCGATGGGGCGGCATTGATGGCTTCTGCGCGCCGTGCGGGAGGCGCTCCCCCGCCCGTACGGAACTGCGCCATCGTCTGCGAAAGCGTCTGGGCCCCGAGCGTGAGCGAACGGCTCGCGGCACTGGACTGTTCGAACATCGCGACATTCTGCTGCGTGTAGCGATCGAGATCGCTCACCGCCTCGTTGATTTCCGCAAGCCCCGCGCTCTGCCCGCGGGCGGAAGAGGCGATCTCCGAAACACGGTTCGCAACATCGATGACGGAGGCCAGAATCGCCTCGAGCGCATGACCTGTTTCGCCGACCAGGTCGACACCACGCCGGACCTGCTGCGACGAGGCGGAAATCAGCGCATCGATTTCCCGCGCCGCGTCCGAGGACCGCAGAGCGAGCGCCCGCACCTCGGAGGCAACCACCGCGAACCCTCGACCGGCTTCACCAGCGCGTGCCGCTTCGACCCCGGCATTGAGCGCGAGAAGATTGGTCTGGAAGGCGATATCGTCGATCACGCCGATGATACGCGAAATGCGTTGCGAGCTTTGTTCGATCTCGCCCATCGCGGCAACGGCCTGCTGAACCACCCGACCGGAACTTTCGGCACTTCCCCGCGCCTCGGCGACCACACGATCCGCCTCTGCCACACCCGCCGAGGCCGAACCGACCGAAGCGGTGAGTTGCGTCAGTGCGGCGGCGGTCTGTTCGAGCGTCGCGGCCTGATGCTCCGCGCGCCGGCTCAGATCCTCCGAAGCCGCGCTGATGTGATGCGCCTCGCCGTCGATCTCTCCGGCGGCCTCGACCACGACCTGGATCGCTTGCGCGAGATTGGCGATCGCCGCGTTGAAATCCGCGCGCAACTGCTCGTAATCCGCGGGGAAAGAGATCTCGATCCTTGTTTCGAGATCCCCTTCCGAAAGTTTGCGAAGCCCCACGCGCAAGGCCTCGACCACGTTGTGCTGCGCCCTCTGCAGCGCCGCGGTCCGCTCCTGCGCCTGGGCAAGCTCCTCCTGCGCCGCCGTCACGTCGGTCGCAATCAGCACAAGGCGGAGCAGTTGCCCTTCGTGGTCGCTGACAGGCGTCATGCTGCCCTCGGCAATCAGAGTGCGCCCATCCGGCGCCGCGACGCGGAACCGCCCGGTGATCGGATCGCTCCCCCCGATACGCTGCCAGAAATCGCCAAGTTCCCCGTCTCCGGTCACGAGACTCCGCCCGTCGATACCGAGCAGAGTTTGCCCATCGAGACCAAGCGCGGCCGCGGCATTGGCATTCGCGCGCGTCACGCGCCCCTCGGGCGAGAATTCGAGAATGATCTGGTGATCGTCGATCGCCCCGAGCAGAGCCTGCGTCATCTGCTGCGCGCTCACATCGCGCCATTCCACAACATAGCCAAGCAGAAGGTCGTCGGCATCACGGATGTCGCTGACCTCGACGTCGAAGCGGCCGTCGCCCAGGGCAAGATCCCGATGCAAGGGCAGTTGCGCCGGATCGGCCAGGGCAGCGCGAAGCGTTGCGTCGAGCGGAAGGACGTCATCGAGCACGCGGCCGACAAGTGCCTGGGGCGAAATCTCCGGACAGCGGCGGCGGAAGTCCGCGATCCGCTCTTCGATCGTCGCCATCAGCGCGGCATTGACATAGGTGATGGTAAAATCGCCATCGACCATCATCAGCCCCGCCGAAGCGTTGCGGAAGGCCGCGCCCTGGATCGCGGCGGCGCGCTGCGTTTCCTCCGCGGCAGCCAGTTCGCTGCGCAGCGCCTCGAGTGCGCGGGCGATGTCCCCCACCTCGTCGCCGCGTTCTGTGCCCGCCACGGGAACATCATGCGCGCCCTTTGCGATCGCCCCGATCGTCCGGCTCAGCCCGACCATCGGACGCGAGACCGAACGCGCCATGCCGCCCGAAAGCAGGGCGAGCAGGGCGAGCAACCAGGCCGCGTTGAAGAGCTGCTTGCGCGCGAGCGCCCGGCTCGGCGCGAAAAGCTCCGCCATGTCCTGCTCGATCACCATCGCGAAGGACTTGCCGAAGAGATCGAGCGGCGCATAGACCGCCTGCACCTGCGCACCGTCGAGCCCGGTCTGCTGCACCTGCCCCGCCTGACCAGAGAGCGCCGCCGCGACCGCCGCGGGCTTTGCCGTCTCGCCGACCGCGACCGGAACCGCACGCCGCGGCGCGGTCTCCAGCGTGCCCGAGGCATCGACGAGATAGCCGATCCCGGTGTCGCCAAGCGAGCGCGCCTCCGCCAGCACCGCATCCGCCGCCGACGCGCGCGCGAAGAAGGCCAGCGCCCCGATCAGCCGCCCCTCGGGGGTGCGCATCGGCATCGCGAGATAGACGCCGCGCGGCCCGTCCTTCACCGCGGCATAGGGCGTGAAATCGGAGGCGACAGTCGCATCGCCCCCCTCCGCAAGGGCCGCGGTCACGACCTGCGCCAGCGCGCTCTCGCGATAGGTACCCTGCGCCAGCGAGGTCGCGAAATCGTCGCCCTTGCGCAGAGAATAAAGCACCATCCCCGAGGCATCGACGAGATAGATGTCGTCGATCTGCTTTGCCTCGGCCAGCGCGACGAAGCCACGATGGCTGCGCCGGTGCAGGATCGAATAGTCGTTCACATCCCCCGGAAATTCGAGCTTCGCGCGTTCCCCTTCCGGATGGGGATTCTTCGCGATGAAAGTCTCTCGCAAATAGCCCGCGGGATCATCGCCAAGTTGTTTCCACGCATTGGAAAAATCCCGCAGCGCGCGATTCGTGCCGGGGTTTGCCGCGCTCGCGCGCAGCTCCGACACCAGCCCCTCCGCCCAGGTCGAGAGCGCCTCGCGCCGCACATCGAGCGTCTGCTCGAGCCGCCCGGTGCCCTCCTCCAGCATGATGGCACGGCCGACGCGGTAGGATGACACCCCCATCACCGCCAGAGCGAAGGTCGAAATCGCGACCAGCATCAGCGGCAGCTTGATCGCGAGTCTCAGGTTGGTCAGGCCCTTCATGCGCTCCTCTCGGCAACGGATTCGGCAAAATCGCGCAACTTCGACGGGAGCCCAAAAGGCCCCCACCGGCAGAACATGACCGGAACTATTGAAGATTCACTTAAACCGTGCGGGTCGATCCGCGGTTTTCAGGCCAGAAACGCCGCCCGCAAAAGGCCGAAGCGGCGCGCGAATTCCGAACCGCGCAATTGCCCCGCGGCGATCCGCTCGGGCGCCTGCGCCGCGCGCGCCAGAACGCCCTCGGCCGCCCAGCCGGGCAGCGCCGCAAGCCGGGCCGCGCGCCCCGACAGACCCTCGCGCGCCTGCACAAGCCGCGTCCGCCCCCGGGCCGCCAGCGCGCCGAGCGCCGCCGCATCGGCCCCGGCCAGATCGAGCCGACCGCGCGCGCGCAATTCGGGCAATGCCTCGAGCCAATGCGCCAGCCCCGCCGCCGCGCCATAGGCGCGCAGCGCCTCGGTTTCCGCGCCAAGCGCCGCCCCCGCCGCGGCGTAGACCGCGCCCGAGGTCGCCGCGAGATAATCTTCGAGCGCCGCCTCGGTCTCGAACGGATCGGACCAGCAATCGGCGCGCCGCGCCTCCGCCGCCTCGGTCAGCCCGGCAAGCGCCGCGCCCGGCAGATCGGCCAGCGCCGGCCCGATCTCATGCGGCGGCGCCCCGCGCCCCTCGGCGAGCGCCGCGAAAGCGTCGATCCACCATTGCAGGCGCATCTCCGCCACCATCGGCTCGCCCGAGGCCCAGGGCGCGCGCGCGATCTCCAGATTGGCGGCGTAAAGCGCCCAGAGCGGCGCGCGCAGATCGGCCGGCACCGCCATCACCGCGGCGAACCGATCCGGGTCGCCCGCCGCCACCCGCTCCGCGCAAAGCGCCCCGCTCATGCCGGTTGCACCCGGTCGCGCAGCAGTTTCCAGCGGATCGCATCGAGCAGCGCCTCGAAGGAGGCGTCCACTATGTTCGGCGAGACCCCCACCGTCGACCAGCGGCTCCCCTGCCCGTCCTCGCTGTCGATGATGACGCGGGTCACCGCCTCGGTGCCGCCCTGGGTGATCCGCACCCGGAAATCGACGAGTTTCATGTCGTCGATGCAGGCCTGATAGGGGCCGAGATCCTTGCGCAGCGCGTTCGAAAGCGCGTTCACCGGGCCGCGGTCATGCCCCTCGGCATCCATGCTTTCCGAGACCGAAAGCATCTTCTCGCCGGCGATCTTCACCACCACCACCGCCTCGGAGATCGAGATCACCTGATCGAAGCGGTTACGCCGCCGCTCGACGGTGACGCGGTAGCGCTCCACTTCGAAGAACTCGGGCGCAAGCCCCAGCACCTCGCGCGCGACCAACTCGAATGAGGCCTGCGCGCCGTCATAGGCATAGCCGCGGTCCTCGCGCGCCTTCACCTCGTCGAGGATCAGCGCCAGCCGCGGATCCTTCGGGTCAACCGAAATCCCCATCGCGGCAAGACGCGCGCGCAGGTTCGACTGCCCCGCCTGGTTCGACATCGGGATCAGCCGGCTGTTGCCGACGAGCGCCGGATCGATATGCTCGTAGGTCGCCGGATCCTTGAGGATCGCCGAGGCATGCAGCCCCGCCTTATGCGCGAAGGCCGAGGCGCCGACATAAGGCGCCGAGCGCAGCGGCACACGGTTCAGGATGTCGTCGAGCTTGCGCGAAAGCCGCGTCATGCCGGCCAGCGCGTCTTCGCTGATGCCGGTCTCGAACCGGCTTTTGAACGGCTCCTTGAGCAAGAGCGTCGGGATCAGCGTCGTCAGGTTCGCATTGCCGCAACGCTCGCCCAGCCCGTTCAGCGTGCCCTGCACCTGCCGCACCCCGGCCTCGATCGCCGCAAGCGAGGCGCCGACCGCATTGCCGGTGTCGTCATGGCAATGAATGCCGAGGTGATCGCCGGGCACGCCCGCCTCGATCACCGCGCGGCAGATCGCAGCCACCTCGCCCGGCAGCGTGCCGCCATTGGTGTCGCAAAGCACCACCCAGCGCGCCCCCGCCTGATAGGCCGCCAGCACGCAGTCGAGCGCATAGGGCGCATTCGCCTTGAACCCGTCGAAGAAATGCTCGGCATCGAACAGCGCCTCGCGCCCCTCGGCCACCATATGCGCGACCGAGGCGCGGATGTTCTCGAGGTTCTCCTCGAGGCTGATGCCAAGCGCCGCGGTCACATGATAATCATGCGTCTTGCCGACAAGGCAAACCGCCGGCGTATTGGCATTCATCACCCCGGCGAGCACCTCGTCATTGGCGGCCGAGCGCCCCGCGCGCTTGGTCATGCCAAAGGCGGTGAAAGTCGCGCGCGTATGCGGCCGCACCTCGAAGAAATCGCTGTCGGTCGGGTTCGCCCCCGGCCAGCCGCCCTCGATATAGTCGATGCCGATCGCGTCGAGCGCCTCGGCGATCGTCACCTTCTCGGCCACCGAGAACTGCACGCCCTGCGTCTGCTGCCCGTCGCGCAGCGTGGTGTCGTAAAGGAAGAGCCGCTCCCTGCTCATGCCTGAACCCCCCGTTTCTTCCTGGTCAAAATACGCACTCCCCCCACACCGCTCACGCGAGATCCGGCAGCTTCGCCGCGTCGAACCCGGGCCCCGGCAAAAGCTCCACCCCCGCCTTCGACATCCGCACCTCGACGCCCGCCGCCGTGAGCGCCGATTTCAGCGCATCGACCGCCGAGAAATCCTTCGAGGCCATCGCCGCCGTGCGCAGATCTGCCAGCTTTTCGGAAAATTCCGAAAGATCGAAAACCGGCGAAACTGCCCATTTGCCGATCTCGTCACCCAGCAATCCCATCAGCCCCGCCGAAGCCTTCAGCACAGCCGGATCCTCGATCTGGTGCAGCGCCGCAATCGCGCCCGCAGTATTGAGGTCATCGCAAAGCGCCGCGATCACCTCGGGCGCCGCGCTCCGCGCGGGCTCGATACCCGCGGTGAGCGCATGCCACTTGCGCAGCGTCGCCTCCGCTTGCGCGGCCTTTTCCGCCGTCCAGTCCATCGGCTTCGTGTAATGCGTCTGCAGGAAGACGAAGCGGATCACCTCGCCCGGGATGCCCTTCTCGAGCAGGTCGCGCACCGTGAAGAAGTTGCCCAGGCTCTTGGACATCTTCTTGCCCTCGACCTGCAACATCTCGTTATGCAACCAGAAATTCGCGAAATGCCCCTCCGGATGGGCGCAGCAGCTTTGCGCGATCTCGTTCTCGTGGTGCGGAAATTGCAGGTCGATCCCGCCGGCATGAATGTCGAAGCTCGCCCCCAGCAGCTCATAGGACATCGCCGAACATTCGATATGCCAGCCCGGCCGCCCGCGGCCCCAGGGGCTGTCCCAGCCCGGCAGATCGTCATCCGACGGCTTCCAGAGCACGAAATCCATCGGATCTTCTTTGAAGGGTGCCACCTCGACCCGCGCCCCCGCGATCATGTCGTCGACCGAGCGCCCCGAAAGCGCGCCATATTCGGTATAGCTGCGCACGCGAAAGAGGACATGGCCGTCCTTCGCATAGGCATGGCCGCCCGCGATCAGATCCTCGATCATCGCGATCATCTGCGCGATGTAATCGGTCGCCCGCGGCTCGACCGTCGGGCGCAGCGCCCCCAGCGCGTCCATGTCGGCGTGATACCAGCCGATCGTCTCCTCGGTGCGCGCCCGGATCAGCTCCTCGAGCGTGCCCTCTGCCCCCGCCGCCTTGCGGGAAAGCGCCGTCGCGTTGATCTTGTCGTCGACGTCGGTGAAATTGCGCACATATTTCACATGATCCGCGCCATAGACCTGCCGCAGCAGACGAAAGAGCACGTCGAACACCACCACCGGCCGGGCATTGCCCAGATGCGCGAGGTCATAGACGGTCGGGCCACAGAGATACATCCGCACGTTCAGCGGGTCGATCGGCGCGAAGACCTCCTTGCGGCGGGTCTTCGTGTTGTGCAGGCGGATCTGGGGCGCAGGCGTATCGGACACGGACAGGCTCTCCTCGCGGCATCGCTCGCGGGCTTGGCTCATTCGGTCTGACTTGGCAACAGAGAACGGCCCGCGTGACGAAGGTCAGCGGCAAATAATGCAAATGATGGTGGCACGGGTTCTCATGGCGCTGTCATAGCGCGGGGCGCGCCGCTTGCCAAGCGTCAAGCGGCCGCAGCGGCGCGCAGCTCGGGCGCGAAGGGCTCGATCGTGACGCGCTTGCCCTCGAAGATGCAGAAGGATCCGGGCGGGATCTCCTCCCAGTCGCCCTCGCTGTCCTCCAGCGGTTCGGAGACCACCGCGCGCCCGCGCCGGCTGTCCGACCAGCGATGATAAAGCGTCGGCGCCGCGTCGTCCGACGCATAGCGCACCGCATAAAGCCGCACGCCGTCGGAAAAGGCCGCGGTGAGGCGCATATAGGGCGTGTGGCCCCGCTCGCGCGCCAGCGCCTCGAGCCGCGCCGTCGCCCGTTCGAGCGCGCATTTCGGATCGGCGTCGAGCCCTTCGGAAAGCGCGACGAGGAACAGCGCCTCGCTGTCGGTCGCGCCCTTGCGCTCACAATACAGGCTGTCGGGGATCAGCATCTCGCCCGCGCGGCGGAACTCGTCATAACCGCCGATCTGACCGTTGTGCATGAAGCTCCAGCGGCCCGAGGTGAAGGGATGGCAGTTGTTGCGCGAGGTCGCGGTGCCGGTCGAGGCCCGCACATGGGCCAGGAACAGCCCCGATTTCACCTGCGCGGTCAAGGATTTGAGGTTCGGGTCCGACCAGGCCGGCATGACGTCGCGGTAAAGCCCGGGCTCGGGCCGTTCGCCATACCAGGCGATGCCGAAGCCGTCCGCGTTGATCGCGGTGTGGCATTGCGTGGCGCATTGACTCTGATGGATGAGCGAATGCCCCGGTTTCGAGACGATGTCCTCGAGAAAGATCGGTTGCCCGATATAGGCGGCCCAACGGCACATTCACGGCCTCTCCCGGACGATCCGCGCCGTCCGCACCCATGCTGCATTGCGGCAATGTAACACGGGCGTGACGGCGCGCAAAGTCACTCGATCGCTTCGACGATCACCAGATCGCGTTCGGAGGCGCCCTTCGCATGGGCCAGCGCCGCCTGATAGTCGGGCCCGTTGTAGCAGGCGACCGCGGCCTCGACGCTCGGGAACCAGGCGACGACATTGCGCGCGCGCTCATTGCCCTCGAGCTGGACGTAGCGCGCACCACGGGCGAGGAACTTGCCCCCCGCCTTGGCGATCGCCGGCCCCGCAAGCGCGGCGTATTTGCCATAGGCCTCGGCGTCGAGCACCTTCACATTGGCAATCCAGTAGGCCCCCGGCATCAGATCTCTCCTGCGATCACGGCGCGCACGGCGGAAACCGCCTCCTGCGCCTTCGACGGATCGGCCCCGCCCGCCTGCGCCATGTCGGGCCGGCCGCCGCCGCCCTTGCCGCCAAGCGCCGCCGCCGCGGCCTTGACCATCTCGACCGCGCTGACGACATCGGTCTTGTCCGCGGTCACGCCCGCGGCCACCGCCGCCTTGCCGCCGGTATCGGCGACGACGAGCACCGCGCCCGAGCCGATCTTTTCCTTCAGGCTGTCGACCAGCGCCGGCAGATCCTTGCCCGAAACGCCGCTGACGACCTGGGCGAGGAATTTCAGCCCGCCGATCTCCTCGGCCTCGGGGCCACCCGCCGCACCGCCGCCCATCGCGAGCTCGCGGCGCAGCTGCGCCACCTCGTTCGCGAGATGCTTGCGCTCCTCGGCGAGCGCATGGACGCGCTCGACGAGATCCGCGGTCGAGGTCTTCAGCGTCGCCGCGGCCTCGGCCGCAAGCGCCGCCTGCGCCTTGAGGTGATCGAGCGCGGCCTGACCGGTCAGCGCCTCGACCCGGCGCACGCCGGCGCTCGACGCCGTGTCGCCAAGCGCGACGAAGGCGCCGATTTCGCCGAGCCGCCCGACATGGGTGCCGCCGCAAAGCTCGAGCGAATAGGTCTTGCCCGCAGGCCCCTTGCCGGAACCGAGCAGTTCGCCCATCGAGACGACACGCACCTCGTCGCCGTATTTCTCGCCGAAAAGCGCCTGCGCGCCAAGGCCGCGCGCATCGTCGGGCGTCATGATCCGCGTCTCCACCGCGCCGTTCTGGCGGATGAATGCGTTGACCTCGTGCTCGACCGTCGCCAGCTCCTCGGCGCTCAGCGCCTTCGAATGGCTGAAATCAAACCGCAGCCGGTCCTCGGCGTTGAGTGAGCCCTTCTGCGCGACATGGGCCCCCAGCGTGCGGCGCAGCGCCTCGTTCAGAAGGTGCGTCGCCGAGTGGTTTGCCCGGATCGCGGCGCGACGCTTGTGGTCGACCTCGAGCCGCGCGCCCTGCCCCTTCGAAATCTCGCCCATCGTCACCTCGGCGATGTGGACGAAAACCCCCGCGACCTTCTTCGTGTCGGTCACATGGGCCTCGCCGGTCTCGGTGCGGATGATGCCGGCATCGCCGACCTGACCGCCCGATTCCGCGTAGAACGGCGTCTGGTTCACCACGATCTGCACCGTGCCCTTGGCCGAGGCCACCTCGGCGCCATCGACCACGAGCGCGAGGATCTGCCCCTCGGCCTTCTCGGTGTCATAGCCGAGGAATTCGGTCACGCCCTTGTCCTCGGCGATCTCGAACCAGATCTTCGCATCCTTGGTCTCGCCCGAGCCGGCCCAGGCGGCGCGCGCCTTCGCCTTCTGCTCGGCCATCGCCGCGTCGAAACCCTCGGTGTCGACCTTGAGCCCCTTCTCGCGCAGCGCATCCTGCGTGAGATCGAGCGGGAAACCATAGGTGTCGTAAAGCTTGAAAGCCGCGGCGCCGGGCAGCTCGCCGCCCTCGGGCAGCGCGGCCAGCTCCTCGTCGAGCAGTTTCAACCCGCGATCGAGCGTCACGCGGAACTTCGTTTCCTCGAGCTTCAGCGTCTCCTCGATCAGCGCCTGGGCGCGCACGAGCTCCGGATAGGCCTCACCCATCTGCCGCACGAGCGCGGGCACCAGACGGTGCATCACCGGATCCTTCGCGCCGAGCATATGGGCATGGCGCGCGGCGCGGCGCAGGATGCGGCGCAGCACATAGCCGCGGCCGTCGTTCGAGGGCATCACGCCATCGGCGATCAGGAAGGAGGTCGAGCGCAGGTGGTCGGCGATCACGCGGTGATGCACCTTGCCCGGGCCGTCGGGGTCTTGCGAAGTGACATGGGCCGAGGCCTCGATCAGCGACCGCATGAGGTCGGTGTCGTAGTTGTCGTGCTTGCCCTGCAGGAGCGCGCCGATCCGTTCCAGCCCCATGCCGGTGTCGATCGACTGCATGTCGAGCGTGCGCATCGAGCCGTCCTCGAACTGCTCGTTCTGCATGAAGACGAGGTTCCAGATTTCGATGAAGCGGTCGCCGTCCTCATCCTTCGAGCCGGGCGGGCCGCCCCAGATGTGATCGCCGTGATCGAAGAAGATCTCGGTGCAGGGGCCGCAGGGGCCGGTCGGCCCCATCTGCCAGAAGTTGTCCTTCGTCGGGATACGGATGATGCGCTCGTCGGGCAGGCCCGCGACCTTCTTCCAGATCTCGGCCGCCTCGTCGTCGGTGTGATAGACGGTGACGAGCAGCTTCTCCTTCGGAATGCCAAAATCCTTCGTCAAGAGCTCCCAGGCGAAGGGGATCGCGCCGGTCTTGAAGTAATCGCCGAAGCTGAAATTCCCCAGCATCTCGAAGAAGGTATGGTGGCGCGCGGTATAGCCGACATTGTCGAGGTCGTTGTGCTTGCCGCCGGCGCGCACGCATTTCTGCGCGGTGGTGGCGCGGACATAGTCGCGTTTCTCGACGCCGGTGAAGCAGTTCTTGAACTGCACCATGCCGGAGTTCGTGAACATCAGCGTCGGGTCGTTGCGCGGCACGAGCGGCGAGCTTTCGACGACGCGGTGGCCGTTGCGCTCGAAGAAATTGAGGAAGGTGGAACGGATATCGTTGAGGCTGGGCATCTCACGGGCCTTTCGGGATTTCCCCCCGTTTAGCGAGCCCGCCCCGCGCTGTCCAGAAAGCAAAGGGGGCCCGGATCGAAACGGGCGCCAAAAGCAAGGCGGGCCGCGACATGCGCGGCCCGGCCTGTTTCACGACGGGGCCGGGATTTTCCCGGCCTGCCGCTTCCGGAAGGGGCGGATTCTCCGCCCCCGGCGGCGCCGTTCTGGCGCCTCACTCCTCGGTGAGAGTGTCGTCCTCGGGACCGATCCCGAAATCGAGCCCGTGGCTCGCGCGGATCTTGTCCTCGATCTCATAGGCCATGTCGGGATGGTCGCGCAGGAACTGCTTGGCGTTCTCACGGCCCTGACCGATGCGCTCGTCGCCATAGGAATACCAGGCGCCCGACTTGTCGACGACGCCGGCCTTCACGCCAAGGTCGATCAGCTCGCCGACCTTGGAGATGCCCTCGCCATACATGATGTCGAATTCGACCTGGCGGAACGGCGGCGCGACCTTGTTCTTCACCACCTTCACCCGGGTCTGGTTGCCGGTGACCTCGTCGCGATCCTTGATCGAGCCGACGCGGCGAATGTCGAGCCGCACCGAGGCGTAGAATTTCAGCGCGTTGCCGCCCGAGGTGGTTTCCGGGCTGCCGAACATCACGCCGATCTTCATGCGGATCTGGTTGATGAAGATCACCATGCAGTTCGAGCGCCCGATCGAGGCGGTGAGCTTGCGCATCGCCTGGCTCATCAGCCGCGCCTGTGCGCCGACCGTGGCATCGCCCATGTCGCCCTCGATCTCGGCCTTCGGCGTCAGCGCCGCGACCGAGTCGACCACCACCATGCTCACCGCGCCGGACCGCACCAGCGTGTCGACGATCTCGAGCGCCTGCTCGCCGGTGTCGGGCTGCGAAATCAGGAGTTCGTCAAGGTTAACGCCGAGTTTCTTCGCATAGAGCGGGTCGAGCGCATGTTCCGCGTCGACGAAGGCGCAGACGCCGCCCTTCTTCTGCTCCTCGGCGATGCAATGCAGCGTGAGCGTGGTCTTGCCCGAGCTTTCCGGCCCGTAGATCTCGATGATGCGCCCCTTCGGCAGACCGCCGATGCCGAGCGCGATGTCGAGGCCGAGCGAACCGGTCGAGGTCGCCTCGATCTCCATCGCCGGGTTTTCCGACCCGAGCTTCATGATCGAGCCCTTGCCGAATTGCCGTTCGATCTGCGCCAGCGCCGATTCCAGCGCCTTCTGCTTGTCCGCCTTGCTTTTGTCACTCATCTCGAAAAGGCCTGCCGTTGCCATCTGTCGCTTCCTTATTCCACAGCCGCCGCCCCGCAGCAATGATCGGGCGCCCCGCAACCGTTCCCCTCTTGTTCTCTCGATATGAGCACAATTAGAGAACATTGCAATAAAATTCTAGGAACGAGACTGGAACGTTAAGGTTAAAGAATGTTTACCGCCTCCGGCATCGGCGCTAAGAAATGCCAAACGACGGGGGCGGGATGCTTATTTTCTGGGAACAGCGACTGGTCTTTCTGGCGACGCCGAAGGCCGGCTCCTCTGCGGTCGAGGCCGCGCTCGAACCCCTCGCCGCCGTGGCGATGCAACGCCCGGCCCCCCTCAAGCATATGAGCGCAAAGGATTATCGCCTTCATCTTGCGCCCTTTCTCGAGGCCCAGGCCGGCAGCCCCTTCACCACCGTCGCGCTGATGCGCGAACCGATCGGCTGGCTGCGCTCCTGGTTCCGTTTTCGCAACCGCGACGATTTCGAGACCCCGGATCACCCGATGAAGGGGCGCAGTTTCGAGCAGTTCGCGCGCGACTACATGGCGCCCGAACGCCCGCCCCATGCCGAGATCGGCAGCCAGTCGGCGATTCTCTGCGACGAAACCGGCGCCCCGGGCGTCGATCGAATCTTCCGGTATGAGGAAATCGAAGCCTTCGTACATTTTCTCGAGGACCGGCTCGATTGCGCGATCACCCTGCCGCGGGTGAACGTGCCCCCCGCCGCCGACGTGAAGCTTTCCCCGGAAACCAGAGCCGAGCTGCACAGGGCCATGGCCCGCGATTTCGCGCTTTACGACAGCCTCGACTGACCGCGGCGCACGGCCCTTTTTCGCGCGCCGTCACCCAAGGGGCGCGCCCCCGCGATGCCAGCCGCATCAGGCCGTTTCCCCGCGGAACTCCCGCAACTCGGAAATCTCAGCTGCGCCGACCGATCTGGTTCTGCACGGTCGCCGTCAGCTCGCTCAGCGAGAAGGGTTTCGGCAGGAAAACCGAATTCGGTTGCGGCGCGCGCCCCTCGCGGAACACGTCCTCCGCATAGCCCGAAACGAAGACCACCGCGGTGTCGGGCCGGCGCTTGAGCGCCTCGGCGACCCAGGTCGGCCCGTCGATGCCCGGCATGATCACATCGGTGACGAAGACATCGAAATGCAGGCTCTCGTCCTCGAGGATGCGCAGCGCCTCCTCGGCGTTCTCGGCCTCGAACACGGTATAGCCGCGCAGCTTGAGCGCGCGCGAGGCGAAGGCGCGCACCGGCGCCTCATCCTCGACGAGCAGCACCGTCGCGCTCGCGGGATCGTCGGACATTTCCACCGGCGGCAGCGATTCCGGCTCGTTCTCCGGCTCGCTCGGCCGGTCGTGCGCGGGCAGGAAGATGGTGAAACAGGTGCCGGAGCCGACGACCGAGTCACAGAAGATATAGCCGCCGGTCTGCTTGATGATGCCATAGGCGGTGGAGAGGCCGAGCCCCGTCCCCTCGCCCGTGCGCTTCGTCGTGTAGAAGGGCTCGAAGATCTTGTTGAGCTTGTCCGGCGCGATCCCGGTGCCCTCGTCGGTGACCTTGACGACGACGTAATCCCCCTTCGGCACCGAGACGCGGTCGCGTTTCATCTCCTCGGTCAGGCGCAGGTTCTCCGTCTCGATCCGGATCTCGCCGCCGCCCGGCATCGCGTCGCGCGCGTTCACCACGAGGTTCATGATCACCTGCTCGAGCTGCCGCTTGTCGGCCCGGATCGGCGAGAGATCGGGGGCATGGCTGAGCGTCAGCACCACCTTCTCCCCCACCAGACGGTTGAGAAGATGGGTCAGATCGGAGAGCGTGTCGCGCAGGTCGATCACCCGCGGCTTCAGCGTCTGCTTGCGCGAGAAGGCCAGCAATTGCCCGACGAGCGAGGCGGCGCGGTTCGCGTTCTGGCTGATCTGGTCGAGATCGGCATAATCCGGATCGCCCTTGTCGTGGCGCAGCATCAGCAGGTCGCAATGGCCCGAGATCGCGGTCAGCAGGTTGTTGAAATCATGCGCCACGCCACCGGCGAGCTGGCCGATCGCCTGCATCTTCTGGCTCTGCACGAATTGCGCCTCGAGCGTCTTCAGCTGGGTCGCGTCGGAGAGCACCGCGACGAGGCCGGTGCGCCCCTCCTCGACCACGCGGCTGAGCGTGACCTGCAGAAAAACCTCACGATCGCCGCGCCGCGCGCGCAGCACCTCGGGGCGCCGCTCGGTCCGGCCGGCCAGCGCATCGGCGACCCAGTCGTTCACCGGGCGCCCCAGCCCCTCGAAGAGATCGGCGATCCGCGTCTCGGGCTGGATCTGGCCAAGCAGCCCGCGCGCTGCGCGGTTCACCGCCAGCACCCGCCCGTCCCCGGCAAGCCGCATCAGCGCGACGGGCAGGGATTCGAAGGAGGCGGGATCGTGACTCTCGCCGCGCCCCGGCAAGACCGGCAGGAGATAGATCTCGTTCCGCCCGCCCTGCCCCTCGATCTCGGCGACGATGCAGCGCAGCGGCCCGTCCGGCGTGGCGATCTCATGCTCCTCGCCCGAGCGCAGCGGCAGTTCGGAGAAGATGCGGTCGAGAGTGCGCACCCGTTCCCCGACCAGGCGGCGCAGCGCCTCGTTCATGAACAGCACCGCGCCCGAGCGCGACACGGTCAGCATCGGCAGGCTGATCGTCTCCGCCCCGCGCCCGCCCATCGGCCGCTCGGCCATGTCCTCGAGACGCCAGAGAAATTCGCCGGAGCCGACCTGATGCACCGAAAGCCGCACATGGCCGCGCCGGGTGATCAGATCCTCGCGCGCGGCGCCGAGCGAGGCCGCCTTCGACTGCAGCCGGTTGAGCACCGACCCGGGGCTCGCGAAGAGTTCGGAGAGCGCGCGCGCCAGCGTCTGCCCCCCGCGCGAGCCGAACCGTTCGACCGCGGCGCGGTTCTGATAGCAGATCTCGCCGTCGAGATCGGTGGTGAAGGAGGGCGAGGCGTCATGCGCGATGAAGCGGCCGATCTGTTCGGCATCGCGCGAGCGCTCGACCCGCTGGCGATGCGCCGCGAAACGGGCGACCACGGCCAGCACGAGGAAACTTCCCGCGATCGAAAGCAGGAGCATCATCGCCACGCGATCGCGCATGAAGAAACCGATGACCCCGGTCACACCGGCAAGTGCCAGCAGATAGACGGCGCCCGGCGCAAGCAGGGCCGCCGTGCGGCCCAGCGGCTGGAGCGGCTGGTCGGGATGGGCCACGTCCTCGGTCCTCTTCAGAATCAACGTCTCCATTCGGCGGCAAAAGCCTTAAATCCCGATTAACAAAAATTCCCTCTCAACCAAAAGCTGAATCGGCCTCAGCGCCCTTCGCGCGTGAGCAGTGCGCCGAAAAAGCCATCCCCGCCGTCGCAGGGCGTCAGCTGGCGCGCCTGCGTCACCTGCCAGCCCTCGGCGGCGGCGAAACGCGCGACCTGCGCCGCATTCTCGCGCGCGAGCAGCGAACAGGTCATGTAGAGCAGCGCTCCGCCGGGGGCCACGTGGCGCGCCGCCTGCGTCAGGATTTCCGCTTGCAGATCAACGAGATCGGAGAGCCGCTGCGGGGTGAGGCGCCATTTCGCCTCGGGCGTGCGGCGCCAGGTGCCGGAGCCCGAACAGGGCGCGTCGACCAGCACCAGATCGAAGCCTCCGGTGATCGCGCCGGGCCGCGCAAGGGCGATCGTGGCGCCGGCGCGGGTGGCGCGCGCGGGCAGATCGCGCATCCGCCCGGGGTCGATGTCATGCGCCACGATCCGCGCGTCGGGCATCCGCGCGGCAAGCGCCAGCGCCTTGCCGCCGCCGCCCGCGCAATAGTCGAGCGCGCGCAGCCCGGGCGCCTCGGGCACGGCCGCGATCATCGCTTGGGAGGCGGCATCCTGCAGCTCGACGCGCCCCTCGCGATAGGCGGCCGAGGCCTGGATCCGGCGCGCCCCCGCGATAACCTCGAGCGCGCTTTCGGCAAGCGGATGCGGCGCGCTTTCGATCCCCTCGGCGGCAAGCTCCCGCTGCGCGGCTGCGCGGTCGGTGCGGGCGAGGTTGACGCGCAGGAAGACCGGCGCGCGCGCCCGCATCAGGGCCGAAATCGTGTCGAACGCCGCGCCGAGATCGGCCTCGAGCGCGGGGCGCAGCCAGTCGGGCCAGTCGAGCCGGGCAAGCGCCGCGGCCTCGGGTGCCGGGGCGGCGAGCGCCGCTTCCTCCGCCGCATCGAGGGGCGCGGGGGCATGGCCCTCGCCGGTGAACAGCGTCGCGATCGGCAGATCCTGCGCGCGCGCGAGGCCGAGGATCAGCCCGCGCCCGCTCAGCGAGCCACCAAGCGCGGCATAGCTGCCGCGACAGCGCAGCGCGTCGAAGACATGGTCGCGCACCGCGGCGCGATCGCCCGAACCGGCAAAGCGGCTCGCCCGGCCCCAGTTCGTCAGCGCACGCTCCGCCGGTTCGCCGGAAAGCGTGGCATCGAGGATCGCGATCGCGGCGGAAAGGCGGGCGGCAGGGGTCATCGGAGCTCCTTTCGCCCGGGTCTAGCGGTGCGGGGCGGCGCGCGCAACGGAAAGCGCGGCCGCCCCGATCGCCTCGGGCCCGCTCAGCCCCGCACGCGGGTCGCGAACATCGGCCCGCCGCGCCAGCGCGGAAAGCCGTAGCCGTGGATCTCGACGAGGTCGATCTCCTCGGGGCGCCGCGCGATCCCCTCGGCGAGGATCGCCTGCCCCTCGGCGGCCATCTCGCCGACAAGTGCGGCGGCGATCGCCTCCGCCCCCATCGCCGCGCCCGGCACGACCTGCGCCGCGAGCAGTTCCGTCACCGCCGCCGAGGGCCGCGCGCGGCGATCGCCCGGGGCGTAGTCATACCAGCCGCCGCCGGTCTTCTGCCCCTTGCGCCCGGCGCGCACGAGGATGTCACCAAGCGTTTCGGGCACGATTTGACCCGCCGCCCGCGCCCCCTCGCGCTGCAAGAAGGCGATGTCGAGCCCGCCGAGATCCTGCGCCTCGAAGGGCCCCATCGCGAAACCATAGCCGCGCATCGCCGCGTCGATTTCCGCGATCGCGACGCCTCGGCGCACGAGATCCTCGGCCGCCGCGCGATAGCGTTTCAGGATCCGGTTGCCGATGAACCCCTCGCAGATCCCGGCCTGCACCGGGATCTTCCGCAGCCGCTGCGCCAGCGCGAAACCCGTGGCGAGTGTCGCTTCCGTCGTTTCCGGAACGGGAACAATCTCAAGGAGTTTCATCACATTGGCCGGGCTGAAGAAATGCAGCCCGAGGAAGCGCCCGGGGTTCGGCAGGCCCTCGGCGATCGCGCGCGGATCGAGATAGGAGGTGTTCGTGGCGAGCAGCGCATCGGCACGGCAGGCCTGCGCGAGCGCCGCGAAAACCGCGCGCTTCACGCCGATTTCCTCGAAGACCGCCTCGATCACCAGATCGACATCGGCGAGCGCAGCGTAATCGGTCGCGCCGATCACCCCGGCCTCCAGCGCCTCGGCCTGCGCCGCGGTGCGCTTGCCGCGCATCACCCCGCCCGCGAAGATCGCGGCGACATTGGCGCGCCCGCGGGCGAGCGCCTCGGCATCGCGCTCGACAAGCGTCACCGGCAGGCCGGCCTCGCGCAGCGCGGCGACGATCCCCGCGCCCATCGTGCCGCCGCCGATCACCGCGGCCGAGCGCAGCGGCAGCGCCTCGATGCCGCGCAGCGCGGCCGGGCGCGGCGCGGCGCGTTCGGCAAAGAAGACATGGCGCAGCGCGGCGGCCTCCTCGGTTGCGCGCAGCGCGAGGAAGGTCTCGCGCTCGAAGGCCATCGCCTCGGCGAAAGGCGCCTCCGCCGCGCGGCGCAGACAGGCAAGCGCGCGCCCGGGCGCGGTGGCGCCCTTCGCGGCCTTCGCCACCGCCGCCGCGCGCGCCTCCCAGAACCCGGCGGGGGGCGGCGTCACCGGCCGGGCGGAGACCGGCGCGGGCAAGGGCCGCGTGAGCGCGGCGCGGGCGAAACCCGTCGCCCCCTCGCCCAGATCGCCCGGGATCACCGCGTCGATCAGCCCCTCGGCCAGCGCCTGCGCCGCGCGCATCGGCCGGCCCGAGGTCACCAGATCGACGGCGAGCGCGACCCCCGCCAGTCGCGGCAGGCGCACGGTGCCACCCGCCCCCGGCACGATGCCAAGCGTGACCTCGGGCAGGCCGACCGAGGCCTCGGGCGCGGCCACGCGGAACCGGCACCCCATCGCCACCTCGAAGCCGCCGCCAAGCGCGGAGCCGTGGATCGCCGCGATCCACGGCTTTTGCGCCGCCTCGATCCGCGCCACGAGATCGGGCAGATGCGGCGCCATCGGCGGCTTGCCGAATTCGGAGACGTCGGCCCCCGCGATGAAGGTGCGCCCGGCGCAGATCAGCACCACCGCCGAGACCTCCGGATCGGCGTCGAGCCGGGCCACGGCATCCCAGAGCCCCTGGCGCAGTGCCTGGCTCAGCGCGTTCACCGGCGGGTTGTCGACGGTGACGCGGGCGATGCCCCCCGCGCGGGTGATGGTGACGACCGGGTTTGCGGTATCGAGCATTTCAGATCCCCAGATAGGCCTCACGGATGCGCGGATCGGCGATCAGCTCCGCCGCCGCCCCCTGCATCGTGATCTGGCCGGTTTCCATGACATAGCCGCGATCGGCGATCTTCAGCGCGCCGAACGCATTCTGTTCCACCAGGAGCACGGTGACGCCAAGCGCCTTGAGCCCCTGCACCACCTCGAAGATCTGGCTCACCACGATCGGCGCGAGCCCCATCGAGGGCTCGTCGAGCAGCAGGCACGAGGGCCGCCCCATCAGCGCCCGCGTCATCGCGAGCATCTGCTGCTGGCCGCCCGAAAGCCCGCCCGCGGCCAGATTGCGCTTCTCGCGCAGGATCGGGAACATCTGGAAGGCGGTCTCCATGTCCTTTTCGACGCGGTCGTCGCTGAACAGGAAGGCACCGAGGCGCAGGTTCTCCTCCACCGTGAGATTGGTGAAGATCTGCCGCCCCTCGGGCGATTGCGCGAGCCCGCGGGCAAGGCGGCGATGCGCGGGCACCACCGTCAGCGGCTCGCCGCGGAAGGTGATCGCGCCCGCCGTGACCGGCTGCACGCCGGACAGACAGCGCAGCAGCGTCGTCTTGCCCGCGCCATTCGCGCCGACCACGGTGACGATCTCGCCGCTCTCGACCGTGAGGTCGATCCCGTGCAGCACCTCGATGCGCCCGTAACGTGTGCGCAGCCCCTCAACCGTCAGCATGGCCGGCCTCCGTTCCCAGATAGGCAGCGATCACCTCGGGGTTGCGGCTGACCTCGGCCGGCGCGCCCTCGGCGATCTTCTCGCCGTGGTCGAGCACGACGATATGGTTGGAAATCCGCATCACCATCTTCATGTCGTGCTCGACGAGCAGGATGGCGACGCCCGAAGCCGCGACCTCGGCGATCAGATGGTCGATCTCCTCGGTCTCGACCGCGTTGCAGCCGGCGGCGGGTTCGTCGAGGAGCAGCACCTTCGGCTCCATCGCGAGCGCGCGGGCGATCTCGAGCCGCTTGAGCGAGCCGTAGGAAAGGCTCGCGGCCTCCCGGTCGGCGGCGCGGTCAAGCCCGACCCGGGCCAGAAGCGCCCGCGCCCGCTCCTCCGCCGCCCGCGCCCGGCGGCGCGATCCCGGCAGGCTGAGCAGATCGGCCAGAACCGAGCCGCGCTCGCGCAGGTGAAACCCGGTGACGGCGTTTTCCAGCACGCTCATGTTCTGGAAGATCTGAAGGTTCTGGAAAGTGCGCGACATGCCGCGCTGTGCCAGGCGGAAGGGTTCCATCCCCGTCACCTCGGCGCCGCTCAGCAGCACCCGCCCCGATCCGGGCCGGTAGACGCCCGAGATCATGTTGAAAAGCGTGGTCTTGCCCGCGCCATTCGGCCCGATCACCGAGACGATCTCGCCCGGGCCGACCTGAAAACTCACGTCATGGACCGCGCGCAGCCCGCCAAAGGCGATGCCGAGGCCCTCGATCTGCAAGAGGCTCATTCGTCCCTCCCCCGGATGCGGCGCAGGATCGAGGGCACGAGACCCTCGGGCAAAAAGATCATCACCGCCATCATCACCGCGCCGAGGATCAGCTGTTCGTAATCGGAAAACACGGTGAGCACCTGCGGAAGCAGCGTCAGCACACCGGCGCCCAGAATCGCGCCCGGCACCGAGGCGACACCGCCCAGAACCGCCATCGTCACCATCTCGACTGAATGCAGGAAGCCCGCGATGTCGGGGGTGACGAACTTGTTCTGCAGCGCCATCAGCGAGCCCGCAACCGAGGCGTAGATCGCCGAGATCACGAAGGCCTGCAGCTTCACCCGCGCGACGTCGATGCCGACGGTGCCGGCGGCGACTTCGGAGCCGTGCAGCGCGCGCAGGGCGCGTCCGGTCGGGCTCGAATGCAGGTTGAGCGCGATCCAGGCGCCGATCAGCAGGCAGATCCCGGTCAGCGCATACCAGAACTCGCCATTCGTGAGGCTCAGCCCCCAGTCCTTGAGCAACCCGCGCAGCCCGAGGTCAGGCACCTCGATCCCGTCCGGGCCGCGGGTCAGCGCGCGCTCGTTGTTGAGCACCATCGAGACGAGGATGCCAAAGCCGAGCGAGGCGACGCCGAGGTAATAGCCCTTGAGCCGCAGGATCGGGCGCCCGACGAGAAAGGCGAGCACGCCCGAGACCGCGGCGCCGAGCACGATGGCAAGCGCCGGCGGCAGGCCCCAATGCACCGGGGCGAGCGCGCAGGCATAGCCGCCGATCCCGGCGAAACCCGCATGACCAAGGCTGATCTGCCCGGCATAGCCGGTCAGGATCACGATCCCGGTCACCGCAAGCCCGTTGACGAAAAGCATCGAGCCCACGCGGAAATAATAGCCCGAGGGGAAGAAGAAGGGGGTGAGCGCGATCAGCGCGGCGAGGAACAGCAGCGTCGCGTATTTGGTCGAGATCCGCATGTCACACCCGCTCCGTCGATTGCCGGCCGAAGAGGCCCTGCGGCATGAAGAACAGCACCGCGAGGATGATGACGAAGGCGGCGGCGTCCTTGTATTGCGAGGACAGATACCCCGCCGTCAGCGCCTCGATCAGGCCCAGCAGCAGCCCGCCCGCGAAGGCGCCCTTCGGATTGCCCATGCCGCCGAGCATCGCCGCGGCAAAGCCCTTCAGCGCAAGGCCGAGGCCGACGTCATAGGAGGTGAGCGTGATCGGCGTGACGAGCACCCCGCCAAAGGCCCCGATCGCCGCCGAAAGCGCGAAGGAGAGCGTCATCACGAATTTCGTGTCGATGCCGACGAGCTGCGCGGCAAGGCGGTTGTTCGAGGTGGCGAGCACCGCGCGGCCCAGCAGCGTGCGGGTGAAGAAAAGCCACAGCGCCGCAAAGACCGCCACGGCGCCGCCGATCACCCAGAGGCTCTGGCTCAGGATCGTCGCGCCCATCACATGGATCGGCGCATCGCCCGAAAACGCCGGGAAGCTGTGGATCTGCTTGTCGAAGACAAGCTGCGCCGCGCCGCGCACGAAGATCGAGGCGCCGATCGTGATGATGATGAGCGAGACGACCGGCGCGCCGCGGGCGGGCTCGATCGCGAGCCGGTTCAGCGCGACGCCAATCACCGCGGTGGCGGCGATCGCGATCAGCGCGGCAAGCGGCAAGGGCAGCCCCGCCGTATGGGCGAAGACGGTGGTCATGCCGCCGAGCATGACGAATTCGCCCTGCGCGAAATTCACCACGCCCGAGGCGTTGAAGATGATGGTGAAGCCGAGCGCAACGAGCGCGTAGACCGCGCCCACCGTCAGCCCCGAAAACAGAAATTGCAGAAGTTCGGACATGTGCCCCCCGAGGGATGTGGCGAGGCCGGCCCCGGGCGGGGCCGGCGCGCGGTCAGTCGACGAGGGTCCAGCCGCCGGCCTTCACCTCGAGCATGCGGAACGCGCTCAGATCGAGGCCGAGGTGATCCTCGGGCGACATCGTGTAGATCCCGGTCACGCCGACGAGGCCCGAGGTCGTCTCCAGCGCGTCGCGGATCGCCGCGGGCTCGGTCGAACCCGCCCGCGCCACCGCGTCGAGCACGAGGGCAAGCCCGTCATGGGCATAGCCGCCAAAGGTGCTCACCGGCTGGTTGAACTTCGCCTCATAGGCCGCCTTGTATTCGGTCACGACCGGCTTTTGCGCATCGCCCTCGGGCAGCTGATCCGCGACCAGAAGCGCGGTGCCCGGCAGCCGCACCCCCTCGGCCGCCGCGGCGCCCGCAAGCTTGATGAACCCGTCCGAGGCGACGCCATGCGACTGGTAAAGCGGCAGCGCGATGCCCAACTGCGCATAGTTGCGCGTCACGATCGCCGGCCCCTGGCCAAAGCCCGGGTTCAGCACCGCCTGCACGCCCTCCGCGTTCTTGATCTTCGTCAGCTGCGCCGTCATGTCGGCGTCCTTCGGATCATAGGTCTCGTCGGCGACGACCGTGATGCCGTAATCGCCCACGACATCCTTGCACTGCGCCTGCATCGAGGCGCCAAAGCCGTCGGTGCCCGAGATCATGCCAATATTGGTGAAGCCGCGCGCCTGCATGTCGGCAAAGATCTTCTGGCAGGCCATGCGGTCGGTGTGCGGGGTCTTGAAGGTGAAGGGCTTCACCGGCTGGATGATCTCGATCGCGCCGGCGAGCGAGACGAAGGGCACTTCGGCATCCTCGGCGACCGAGAGGATCGCCATCGTGGTGCCGGTGGTCGAGCCGCCGACGATCGCCTGCACCTCGTCATCCTCGATCAGGCGGGTGGCGAAGGTGCGCGCCTTGTTCGCGTCGCCGCCGTCGTCGTAAAGCACGAGTTCGACTTTCTCGCCGTTCACGCCGCCCTTGGCGTTGATCTCCTCGACCATCATCTCGAGCGTCTTCGCCTCCGGGTCGCCCAGAAAGGCGGCGGGGCCGGTCGCGGAAACCGAGGCGCCGATCTTGATCTCGGCGCTCGCCGCGGTGGCGAGGCCAAGCGCGATCAGCGCGGCCGGAACGGTCGTCGTCAGGGTCTTCTTCATCTTCTCTTCTCCTCCCAGAGAGCGTGGTGAATAAGGCAGGGAACTCAGGCGGCGGGGCGCCGCCACATCACCCGGCGGAACCGCGGGGTGACAAAGGCCGTATCGGTCAGGCTGGCGGTGCCGGCGGGATTGGCGCCGGTCACGTGGAAATCGCTGAAGCCTGCGGACTGGTTGACGAAAATCGCGCCGGAAAGGTTGATCGACAGGTTCACCCCCGCCGCCATGAAGGCCTCGATCGCGCGCGCGATGCGGGCCTCGTCGGTGTCCCAGAGCGCGGCGGTGATCGCGCCCTTCTCGCGCGCCAGATCCGCCGCCCGGGCAATGCCCGCATCGGCATCGGGCACCGACACGACAAAGGCGATCGGGCCGAAACATTCCGCGCCGCTCACCGGATCTTCGCCGTCCACGGCCAGCAGGAGCGGCGAGGCGAGACGCCCCTCCCCGCTGCTCTCGCGTAGCACCCGGCCAAGCCCGCGCGCGGCATCGAGCCGCGCCCGCGTCGCCGGATTGGCAAGGCGCCCCAGCACGCCCTCGGCGCGCGCGGGATCGGCCAGCAGCGCGTCGATCGCCGCGGCGATCCCCGCCGCGACCTCGTCGAAACTCTTCGGGCCCTGATCCGTCTCGATCCCGCCCGCGGGCACGTAGATGTTCTGCGGCGCGGTGCACATCTGCCCGGAGTAGAGCGCGAGCGAGAAGGCGAGATTGGCGCAGAGCCCGGCGAAATCATCGCTCCCCGCGATCACCACGCTGTTCACCCCGGTCTCCTCGGTGAAAAGCTGCGCCTGCCGCGCGTGGGCCCGCAGCCAGTCGCCGAAAGCGCCCGAGCCGGTGTAGTCGATCAGCTTCACCGCCGGATCGGTGGCGAGATCCTTGGTGATCTCCGCCCCCGGCGCGTCGACGGCCAAGAGCACCGCGTCGGCGGGCAGACCGGCCTCGACCAGCACCGCGCGCAGCACCCGCACGGTTAGCGCGAGCGGCAGGATCGCGGCGGGATGCGGCTTCACGATCACCGGATTGCCGGTGGCGAGGCTCGCGAAAATGCCGGAATAGGAGTTCCAGGTCGGGAAAGTGTTGCAGCCGATCGCGAGCGAAACGCCGACCGGCACCACCCGCCAGTGTTTCTCGAGCACGATCGGCGCCGCCTTGCCCTGCGGCTTTTCCCAGCGCGCCTCGGCGGCGAAACGGGTCATCTCCGCCCAGGCCATCGCCACCGCCTCGAGCGCGCGGTCCTGCGCATGCGGCCCGCCCGCCTGAAACGCCATCGCGAAGGCCTGGCCGGTGGTGTGCATCACCGCATTCGCCATCAGGAAACTCATCGCGTTGAGCCGCGCAAGCGCCTCGAGGCAGACCCCGATTCGCGCCTCGATCCCGGCCGCGGCGAGCGCCGGGCGCGCAGCTTCGCCCGCCGCGATCAGCGCCCCGGGCGCGGCCGCCGGATAGGTAATTCCGAGCGCGGGACCAAAGGGCGAGAGCTCGGCGCCAAGCCGCGCGGTCTCGGGGTGGCCGGCAATCTCGAAAGGCTTGTTCAACAGGGATTCATAGGAAGCGAGCCCCTCTTCGCGGGCGTGCTCGCCATAGATCTTGCCGCTCGGCACCTCGGCGAAGGGCGTCCAGTAGCCGCGCGTGCGCAGCGCCGAAGCCGCAGCCTCCAGCATCGGCCGATGACGGTCGAAAAGCTCTGTCATGGTGTTCCTCCCTGAACTTGAGATTATCATTGACCGACCGGTCGGTTTATGCAACAGATATTTTCAGGGAGCCCCGGGATGCCCGGGGAACGGGAGACTGCGATGATTGAGACGGTGCTGAGCGCGCTGTCGGCGGGGGTGCTGACGCTTACCCTCAACCGACCGGAAAAACTCAATTCCTTCAACGAGGAGATGCATCTCGCACTGCGGGCGGGCTTTGAGCGGGCCCGCGACGATGCCGCGGTGCGCGCGGTGCTGCTCACTGGGGCGGGGCGCGGCTTCTGCGCGGGGCAGGATCTCGGCGATCGCGATCCGCGGCGCGGCGGCCCGGCCCCCGATCTCGGCGCGACGCTGGAAACCTTCTACAACCCGACGCTGCGGCTGATCCGGGCGCTGGAAAAACCCGTGATCTGCGCGGTGAACGGCGTCGCCGCCGGGGCCGGGGCGAATATCGCGCTCGCCTGCGACATCGTTCTCGCCGCGAAATCGGCGAAATTCATCCAGGCCTTCTCGAAGATCGGCCTCGTGCCCGACGCGGGCGGCAGCTGGTCGCTTGCCCGCATCCTGGGCGAGCCGCGCGCAAAGGCGCTCGCCCTCACCGCCGAGCCGCTGCCCGCCGAAACCGCCGCCGATTGGGGGCTGATCTGGCGCGCGGTCGAAGACGCCGATCTGGCAGCCGAGGCGACGGCGCTCGCCACCCGCCTCGCCGCCGGGCCGACGCTCGGCCTCGGCCTCACCAAGCGGCTGATCCAGCAGGCGGCCACGACGACGCTCGACGCGCAGCTCGATCTCGAGCGCGACGCGCAGCGCGCGGCCGGGCGCAGCGCGGATTACGCAGAGGGCGTCACCGCCTTCCTTGAAAAGCGCAAGCCGGAGTTCCAGGGGAAATGACCACGCCCGCGAAACCGCTTGCCGAAATGACCCCGCAGGAGATCGCCGAGGCCTCCGCCGCCGCGATGTGGAACGACGACGCGGCAAGCCGGCGCCTCGGCATGAGCCTCGAGCATGTCGGCCCGGGCACGGCCACGCTTTCGATGGTGGTCACGCAGGAGATGTCGAACGGTCATGGCACCTGCCACGGCGGCTATATCTTCCTGCTCGCCGACAGCGCCTTTGCCTTCGCCTGCAACGCGCACAATCAGCGCGCCGTGGCGCAACACTGTTCGATCACCTATCTTGTTCCCGGGAGGATCGGGGAACGGCTGACGGCCGAGGCGCGGGAGGTGTCGCGCCGGGGCCGCTCGGGGATCTACGACATTCGCATCACCAATGAGGACGGTGAGCAACTGGCCGAATTCCGCGGCCATTCGCGCACCGTCAAGGGCACACATATTCCGGTCGGGGAGTGACCGGAGGCATGTTCAGGGAGGAAACCATGCAAGACCTGTCCTTTGGCCGCAAGGATCTCGACCCGATCGAGACCGCCTCGCGCGACGAGATCGAAGCGCTGCAATTCCACCGCATGAAGCGGTCGCTGAAGCACGCTTTCGAGAATTCGCCCTTCTACCGCAAGCGCTTCATCGAACATGACGTGCATCCCGAGGAGCTGAAATCGCTCTCCGACATCGCGAAGTTCCCCTTCACCACGAAGCAGGATCTGCGCGACACCTACCCGTTTGGCATGTTCGCCGTGCCGCAGACGAAGCTCGTGCGCATCCACGGCTCCTCGGGCACCACCGGCAAGCCGACCGTCGTGGGCTATACCGCGAACGACATCGACCACTGGGCGAACCTGATCGCGCGCTCGATCCGCGCGGCGGGCGGGCGGCCCGGCGACATGCTGCACAACGCCTATGGCTACGGGCTGTTCACCGGCGGCATCGGCGCGCATTACGGGGCGGAGCGCCTTGGCTGCACCGTCGTGCCGATCTCGGGCGGCATGACCGAGCGGCAGGTGACGCTGATCAACGATTTCAAGCCGCGCATCATCATGGTGACGCCCTCCTACGTGCTCTCGATCCTCGACGAGTTCCGCCGCCAGGGGCTCGACCCGCGCGAAAGCTCGCTCGAGATCGGCATCTTCGGCGCCGAACCCTGGACCAACGCGATGCGCGAGGAAATCGAGCAGGCCTTCAACATGCAGGCGGTCGACATCTACGGCCTCTCCGAGGTGATGGGCCCGGGCGTCGCGCAGGAATGCGTGGAAACCAAGGACGGGCTGCATGTCTGGGAAGATCATTTCTATCCCGAGATCATCGACCCGGTGACCGGCGAAGTGCTGCCCGACGGGCAGGTGGGCGAGCTCGTCTTCACCACGCTCACCAAGGAAGGCCTGCCGATGGTGCGCTACCGCACCCGCGATCTGACGCGGCTTTTACCGGGCACCGCGCGCTCGATGCGGCGGATCGAGAAGATCACCGGCCGCTCGGACGACATGATCATCCTGCGCGGCGTCAATGTCTTCCCGACCCAGATCGAGGAGCAGATCCTGAAATGTGCGGGCCTCGCACCGCATTTCCAGATCGAGCTTTCCCGCTCGGGCCGGATGGACAGCATGACGGTGCATGTCGAATGCGCCCCCGATCAGGTCGATGCCGGCGCGCGCGCCGCCTCGGCGAAGGAACTGGCCCATCACATCAAGAGCGTGGTGGGGATCTCGACCAAGATCGAGGTGAAGGATCCGAACGCGATCGCGCGCTCGGAAGGCAAGGCGAAGCGGGTTCTCGACAACAGACCCAAGGAATGATCGGGGCGCGGCCCCGCGGCGCGGTGACAGAGGCGCCCGGGGCCGTTAAGGCAATCCCGGAAATGAAAGCCGGGGCCGGCTGGCCCCGGCCTTGACGATTGAAGGAAGCGGCATGGCTCGGACCCGGGCGACGGATTTCGAAGACAAGCGGCGCGGCATTCTCGAACATGCCGCGGCCGTCTTTGCGGAACAGGGCATGGAAAAGGCCTCGATGGCGCAGATCGCGGCGCATGGGCAGGTCTCGAAGGCGCTGCTTTACCACTATTACCCCAGCAAGGATGCGCTGATCTTCGCGATCATCACCACCCATCTCGAGGAGCTCGACGCCGCGATCGCGGCCGCCGAGGAGCCCGCCCTGCCGCCGCAGGCGCGGCTGCGCCGGCTCGTCGGTGCGGTGCTCGAGAATTATCGCGGCGCGGACAACGAACACAAGGTGCAGCTCAATGCCACCTCGGCGCTTTCGGACGAGGAGAAGGCCGCGATCCTCGCGATCGAAAAGCGGATCGTGAAGCGCTTCGCCGTCGTGCTGCGCGAGATCAACCCCGAGCTCGACAACCCCGAGCGCCCGCTGCTGACCCCGGTCACCATGTCGCTCTTCGGCATGATGAACTGGGTCTACATGTGGTTCAGGGAAGGCGGCCGGATCACCCGCGACGACTATGCCGATGTGGCGACGACGCTGATCCTCGAGGGGATCAAGGCGGTGCATTGAGGGGCGGTTCCCCGCCCCCTGCCCCTACTCCGCAAACCCCGCGCGTGCCAGCACGAGCGGATCATAGGCCGGCGCCTCGGCCCGGCGCCGCCCGGGTTCGGGCGCGGCAAGCGGTTCGGCCGGCGTGATCTTCTGCGCAGCCTCGATCGCGAGGCGCTGGTAAACCCCGGTGCCCTGCCGTTTCCAGGCGATCTCCTCCTCGGAAAGGCTGCGCACCACCTTCGCGGGCGAGCCGACGGCCAGCACCCCCGGCGGCAGCACCGCGCCGGCCTTCACGAAGGCCATCGCCGCGACGATCGTGTTCTCGCCGACCTCGGCCTCGTCCATCACCACCGCGTTCATGCCGACCATCGCATTGCGCCCGATCCGGCAGCCGTGCAGCACCGCGCCATGGCCGATATGGCCGGACTCGGCGATCACCACATCCTTGCCCGGGAAGGAATGCACGACGCAGGTCTCCTGCACGTTGCAGCCGCGTTCGAGCACGATCCGCCCGAAATCGCCGCGCAGCACCGCGCCCGGGCCGACATAGCAGCCCGGCCCGATCAGCACGTCGCCGATCACCACCGCCTCCGGATGCACGAAGGCGGCGGGGTCGATCACCGGGACGATCCCGTCCCAGGCGTAGACGCGGCTCATTCCGCGGCCTCGGCAAGCGCCGGCCAGGTCTTCGCCACCATCGTCAGCACGTCATATTGCGCGACCACCTCGCCCTTCTGGTTCGTCACCTGACAATCCCAGCGCACCTCGCCATGTTCGGCCGTCTCGCGCGGGTTGATCTCCTTGCAGGTGAGGCGCACCTGCAGCGTGTCGCCGAAATAGACGGGCGTCAGAAAGCGCATATTGTCGACGCCGTAATTCGCGAGCACCGGGCCCGGGTTCGGCTCGACGAACAGCCCCGCCGCGAAAGAGGCGATCAGATAACCATGCGCCACCCGGTCGTCGAAGAACGGGTTCGCCTTCGCGGCGTCGCTGTCCATATGCGCATAGAAAGTGTCGCCGGTGAATTCGGCGAAATGCTCGACATCGGCCTGCGTGACCTCGCGCGCGGCGGTGACCAGCTGATCGCCGATCTTGAGCTCGGCAAGCGATTTGCGGAACGGATGCACGTCGTGGCGCACCTCGGCCCCCTCGATCCAGCGCCCGGTGACGGCAGACAGCAGCCGCGGGCAGCCCTGCACCGCGGTGCGCTGCATGTAATGGGTGACGCCGCGGATGCCGCCCATCTCCTCGCCGCCGCCCGCGCGCCCCGGGCCGCCATGCACCAGCGGCGCAAGCGGCGAGCCGTGGCCGGTCGAGCTTTTGGCCGAGGCGCGGTTGCCGATCAGCACCCGCCCGTGGAAGGGCGCGACGCCCAGCACGACCTCTTCGGCAACGCGCGGATCGTCGGTGAAGACGGAGGAAACCAGCGAGCCCTTGCCAAGTTTCGCCAGCGCCACCGCCTCCTCGATCCCGTCATAGGGCATCACCGTCGAGACCGGGCCGAAGGCCTCGACCTCATGCACCGCCGCCGCCTCGAAGGGCCGCGCGGCGTGCAGAAGCACCGGGTTCAGGAAGGCGCCGGTCTCGGCATCGCCCGAGGCGACGCGCACCATGGCCGGATCGCCCGCGACGATCTCCGCCACCGATTGCAGATCGCGGATCCGGGCGCGGACCTCCTCGCGCTGATCGAGCGAGGCGAGCGCGCCCATCCGCGTGCCCTCGAGCCCCGGCAGGCCGACGGGCGTCTTCGCCAGCCGCTCGCCCAGTGCGGCGACCAGCGCCTCGACCTGCCCACGCGGCGCGATCACACGGCGGATCGCGGTGCATTTCTGCCCCGCCTTCACCGTCATCTCGCGCGCCACTTCCTTGACGAACAAGTCAAATTCCGGCGTGCCGGCGACCGCATCGGGGCCGAGGATCGCGGCGTTCAGACTGTCCGCCTCCATCGTGAAGCGCACCGAATTCGCGATCACCGCCGGATGCGCCTTCAGCTTGCGCCCGGTCGCGGCGGAGCCGGTGAAGGTCACCGCATCCTGGCCCGTGACGTGGTCCAAGAGATCGCCGACCGAGCCGCAGATCAGCTGCAGCGCGCCTTCGGGCAGGATCCCGGTCTCGACGATGCGGCGCATCACCAGCTCGGTCAGATAGGCCGATTGCGAGGCCGGTTTCACCACGCAGGGCACCCCGGCGAGCAGCGTCGGCGCGATCTTTTCCAGCATCCCCCAGACCGGGAAGTTGAAGGCGTTGATATGCACCGCCACCCCTTCGAGCGGGGTCAGGATGTGCTGGCCGACGAAGCTGCCGTCGCGCGACAGCCCCTCGACCGCGCCATCGGTAAGCACTCGCGTGTTCGGCAGCTCGCGCCGCCCTTTCGAGGCGAAGGTGAGCATCGTGCCGATGCCGCCCTCGATGTCGATCCAGCCATCGCCGGGGGTCGCGCCGGTGTGCAGGCTTTCGGCGTGGAACTCGTCCTTGAGCGCCATCAGCGCCTGACCAAGCGCCTTCAGCATCGCCGCGCGCTCGTGGAAGGTCATCCGCCGCAGCGCCGGCCCGCCGGTTTCCCGCCCGTAGGCGAGCGCCGCGGCAAAGTCGATCCCGCTCGAGTCGATCAGGGCGACGGTTTCGCCGGTGGCGGCGTCGAGGAGCGGCTGGCCGGGTTTCTCGCCCGGGATCCAGCGCCCGCAGACATGGCTTTCGAGGCGGCGCGGAGAGGTCATGGCGTGTCCTTGTTCTGTCAGAGGCCGAGCGCGGCCAGATGTTCACTCACCTGCGCCTCCCAGCGGGCGCGCAGGGTCTCGTTCGTGTCGTGGCGCAGCCCGAAGCGGCGCAGGAGGTCAAAGCGGGGCGAGGCCTCGGGCCCGAAGCCCGCCGCGACGCGCGGGCGCCAATAGGCGAGCGCCGCGCGCACCGCGTCGGAGGGCCCGAGCAATTCCAGCCCCTCGAGGCCAAGCGCGGCGTGGCGCGCCTCGCGCGGGGCGATCGCGCGGAACACCTCGGCGAGCGGACCGTAGGAAACGCGGGTGAGTTCGGTCATCTGCACCCCGGTCGCGAGCCCCTGCAGCACGTTCATCACCACCGCATCGGCCCAGCCGGTGACCGGATAGCGAAAGACCGAGGAGCGCATGTCCCCCTCGGCGCGGCCAAGCCCGGGCGCGGCGTCACGCGGGGCACGCGCGGCCCAGTCGTGGCTCGCCTCATAGCGCGCCATGTCGGTGCCGAAATCCGCCATCACCGCGAGCACCCGCCCGGCGTGATCGGCCTTTTCGAGCGTGATACGGCTCGCCGCGATCCGCGCCTTGATGCCGGGCGCGAAATTGATCGCCTCGGCAAAGCCCGCGGAGGCCGCGAGTTCGCTGTCGACGAAACCTGCCATCAGCCGCATCAGCTCGCCGCGGTAGCGCGCGGGCACGTTGCCGGGCGCGCTCAGCACGCCGCCCTGCGCGAGATATTCCTCGATGTTCATCGTCTCGGACATGGTTCTCCCCCCTCTCGTCCGGCTTATTCGTCGTAGCTCACGACGAGCTCGGCGCTCACCGGATAGGCCTGGCAGCTGAGCACATAGCCCGCGCGCACCTCGTAATCCTCGAGCGCGTGGTTCACCGCCATCTCGACCTCGCCCTTGAGCACCTTGCAGCGGCAGGTCGAGCAGACCCCGGCCTTGCACGAATAGGGCGCGTCCATCTTCGCCGCGATCGCCGCCTCGAGGATCGTCTGGCCCTCGCGCGGCATCTCGAAGGCGCGCGTGGCACCATCAAGCGTGACCGTCGCCTGCACGCCGCTGCCCGGGGTGACCGCGACCTTCGAGACCGCCTTCGCCTTCGCTCGCCCGGGCTGACCCGAGGCGAAAAGTTCGAAGCGGATCTGCGCGTCCGAGAGCCCCTGCGCGCGCAGGCTTTCCGCGATCGCGAGCATCATCGGCTCCGGCCCGCAGATGAAGGCGGTATCGATCGCCTTAGCATCGAGCCAATGAGCGAACAGCGCCTCCATCTTCGCCGCGTCGATGCGCCCGGTGAAGAGGTCGATCTCCTGCCCCTCCTGTTCGAGCACATGGATCACCGAGAACCGGCCAAGATGGCTGTTCTTCAGATCCTCCAGCTCCTCGCGGAACATGATCGAGCTGATCTGGCGGTTGGCGTAGACGAGGGTGAACTGCGCCTTCGGCTCGCGCGCCAGAACGGTGCGGATGATCGACAAAAGCGGCGTGATCCCCGAGCCGCCGGCAAAGCCGAGGTATTGCTTCGCGGCCTCCGGCTCGAGCGGCGCGCCGAAGCGGCCCATCGGCGCCATCGCCTCGATCTCGTCGCCCGGCGCGAGGTTTTCGTTCGCCCAGGTCGAGAAGGCGCCGCCCTCGACGCGCTTGATCCCGACCTTGAGACAGCCGTCGTCGAGCCCCGAGCAGATCGAATAGGAGCGGCGCAGCTCCTCGCCGTCGAAATCGCGCCGGAAGGTCAGATACTGGCCCTGGGTGAAACCGAAGAGCGCGCGATCCTCCTCGCGCGGGGCGAGGGTCAGCACGACAGCGTCGCGCGTCTCGCGGCGGATCTCGGTGACTTTCAGGGGATGGAAGCGTGCCATTGGGGTCTCCTCCGCATCCTCAGATGCATTTGAAATAGTCGAAGGGTTCGAGGCAGTCGGTGCAGCGGTAACTCGCCTTGCAGGGCGTCGAGCCGAACTGGCTGATCTTTTCGGTCTTGGTCGAGCCGCAGCGCGGGCAGGCGATGGTCAGGTTGCCCCCGCCCGCAAGCCGCGCGATGCGCCCGGCGAGGCGGCCGTCCGCAGCGGTGCCGTCGACGGGCGGCGCGATGCCATAGGCGGCCAGCTTCGCGCGCCCCTCGGCCGTCACCCAATCCGTCGTCCAGGGCGGCGAGAGCCGCCGTTCGAGCCGCAGATCGGTGATGCCGCGGTCGCGCAGCGCGCGCTCGATGTCGAGGTTGATGATGCTCGTCGCCGGGCAGCCGGAATAGGTCGGCGTGACGGTGACGACGAGCGTCTCCCCCTCGTAAGCGAGATCGCGGATGATGCCGAGATCGGTGAGCGAGATCACCGGGATCTCGGGGTCGGGCACCTCGCCAAGCCAGCGCCAGACCTCCTCCAGGGGCGCGGCCATGGCGTCACCAGACCGCGTCGGGATAGGCGCGCTGCAGGAACTGCATCTCGGCCAGGATGAAGCCCAGATGTTCCGAATGCACGCCCTGCCGGCCGCCACCCGCACCGCGGATGCCGTGCTGCCAGCTCTCGCCCGGCCAGTCGAGCGTCGCCTCGGAAAGCACCGCGCGCACGGTCGCCTCCCATTCGGCGCGCAGGCTCGAGGGGAGCGGCGCGATCCCCGCCTCCGCCACCGCCACGTCGGTCGCGTCGTCGTGGAAAAGCTCGCCCGTGTAGCGCCAGAGCGCCGCCAGCGCCGCCGCCATCCGCGCGTGGCTTTCCGCGCTGCCGTCGCCCAGCCGCACCACCAGATCGGCGGAGCGTTCGAGGTGATAGGCCACCTCCTTTTCCGCCTTCGCCGCGATCTCGGCGACGCGCGGATCGGCCGAGGCCTTCAGCGCGCGCAGCAGCGCGATGTGCCAGGCGTCGAACAGGAACTGGCGCATCAGCGTCTGGCCGAAATCGCCGTTCGGGCGCTCGACGAGCAGCGCGTTGCGGAACGCCGCCGCGTCGCGGCGATAGGCGAGGTGATCGGCGCTGCGCCCCTGCCCCTCGACCTCGCCCGCGTATTCGAGCCAGAGCGTGCATTGCCCGATCAGGTCAAGCGCCTGATTGGCGAGCGCGATGTCCTCCTCGAGCACGGGCGCATGGCCGCACCATTCCGAAACCCGGTGGCCAAGGATCAGCGCATTGTCGCCGACCCGCTGCAACCACTCGGAAAACAGTTTCCGATCAAGGGATTGCACCGCACCCATCACATGTGCCCCACTTCTTCCGGAATGTCGAAGAAGGTCGGGTGGCGATAGACCTTGCTGTTCGAGGGCTCGAAAAGCGGCCCCTTGTCCGAGGGCGCCGAGGCGGTGATCGCCTTCGAGGGCACGACCCAGATCGAGACCCCCTCGTTGCGGCGCGTGTAGACGTCGCGCGCATTGCAGATCGCCATCTCGGCATCGGGCGCGTGGAGCGAGCCGACGTGGCGGTGGTTCAGACCGTGCTGACCACGGATGAAGACTTCCCAAAGGGGCCATTCGCTGGACATGTTTTCCTCCCTCAATGCTGCGGGCGGGCCGGCGGCCCGCCGGATCTCATTCGGCGGCGACCGGCGCGCGCGCGGCGGCCTTTTGCGCATGCGCCATCAGCCCCTCGCGGAACCAGGCGCCCTCTTCCCAGGCGCTGACGCGGGCGTTCAGCCGTTCCTCGTTGCACGGGCCATTGCCCGCGATCACCTCGAAGAACTCGTCCCAGTCGGGCTCGGCGAAATCGTGGCCACCCTTTTCCTCGTTCCAGACGAGCGTCTCGTCGGGGATCGAAAGGCCGAGGTATTTCGCCTGCGGCACGGTCTGATCGACGAATTTCTGCCGCAGCTCGTCATTCGTGTTGATCTTGATCTTCCACTGCATCGACTGCGCGGAATGGACCGAGTCCTTGTCCGAGGGGCCGAACATCATCAGCGCCGGATACCAGAAGCGGTTGAGCGCATCCTGCGCCATCGCCTTCTGCTCCGCCGTGCCCGCGGCCATCTTCATCATGATGTCGTAGCCCTGCCGCTGGTGGAAGCTTTCCTCCTTGCAGATGCGGATCATCGCGCGGCTATAGGGCCCGTAGGAGGTGCGCTGCAGCGGCACCTGGTTCATGATCGCCGCGCCGTCGACGAGCCAGCCGACCGCGCCGATATCGGCCCAGTTCAGCGTCGGATAGTTGAAGATCGAGGAGTATTTCATAGCGCCGCTGTGCAGCTTGGCGAGCAGCTCGTCGCGGCTCACGCCAAGCGTCTCGGCGGCGGAATAAAGGTAAAGCCCGTGGCCCGCCTCGTCCTGCACCTTGGCGAGCAGGATCGCCTTGCGCTCGAGCGTGGGCGCGCGGGTGATCCAGTTGCCCTCGGGCAGCTGGCCGACGATTTCGCTGTGCGCGTGCTGGCCGATCTGGCGGATCAGCGTCTTGCGATAGCCCTCGGGCATCCATTCCTTCGGTTCGATCTTCTCGCCGCGGTCGATGCGCTCCTGAAAGGCGATCTCCTCGGGGGTCATCTCGGCGCGGCTCTTCGCGCCTTCGGACTTCACGAGCTGTGCATACATGGCCGTTCCTCCCTCACTCAGACACGTTCGATGATGATCGCGATGCCCTGCCCCACGCCGATGCACATCGTGCAAAGCGCATAGCGCCCGCCGGTGCGGTGGAGCTGATACATCGCGGTGGTGACGAGCCGCGCGCCCGACATGCCGAGCGGATGGCCGAGCGCGATCGCGCCGCCGTTCGGGTTCACATGCGCCGCATCGTCGGGCAGGCCAAGATCGCGCAGCGTGGCGAGCGACTGGCTGGCAAAGGCCTCGTTCAGCTCGATCACATCCATCTGGCCGATGGTCATGCCGGCGCGTTCGAGCACCTTCTTCGCCGCGGGCGCCGGGCCGATGCCCATGATCCGGGGCGGAACCCCCGCCGCCGCCATCGCGACAATCCGCGCCTTGGGCACCAGACCCTGTTTCTCCGCCGCCGCACCCGACAGGATCGCCAGCGCCGCCGCGCCGTCGTTCACGCCCGAGGCATTGCCCGCGGTGACCGACAGATCCGGTCCGTTCACGCCCTTGAGCTTTGCCAGCATCTCGACGGTGGTGCCCGGGCGCGGGTGTTCGTCGGTGTCGACGACGATCGGATCGCCCTTGCGCTGCGGGATCGTCACCGGGACGATCTCCTGCGCGAAAAGCCCCGCCGCCTGCGCCGCCGCCCAACGTTCCTGCGAGCGCGCGGCGAAAGCGTCCTGATCCGCACGCGAGATGCCGAAATCGGCGGCGACGTTGTCGGCGGTCTGCGGCATGCTGTCGACGCCGAATTCCGCCTTCATCTTCGGGTTGACGAAGCGCCAGCCGATCGTGGTGTCATAGACCGCATTCGTGCGCGAGAAGGCGCTTTCCGCCTTTGGCATCACGAAGGGGGCGCGCGACATGCTCTCGACCCCGCCGGCGAGGACGAAATCGCAGTCCCCCGCCTTGATCGCGCGCGCCGCCATGCCGACCGCATCCATCCCCGAGCCGCAAAGCCGGTTCACCGTGGTGCCCGGCACGCCGATCGGCATGCCGGCAAGCAGCACCGCCATCCGGCCCACGTTGCGATTGTCCTCGCCCGCCTGATTGGCGCAGCCGAAGATCAGATCGTCGACCGCCGACCAGTCGACGCCCGGGTTGCGCGCCATCAGCGCCCTGAGCGGCATCGCCGCGAGATCGTCGGCGCGCACCGCGGAAAGCGCCCCGCCATAGCGCCCGATCGGCGTGCGAACCGCGTCACAGATGAAGGCGTCCTGCATGCCCTTCCTCCCTTTCGATGGTGCGAGAAGACCGACGATTCTCCCAATTCGTCGACCGCTTGGTCGGTTTATACGCCGCAATACATCACAGGCAAAGCAATTTTTGCAAGTTTTCCGTGATGCTTTTGCGCACGGAAAATTTCCGACGCGATTTCAATGCGTTGTTCAGGAGAGAGAGGCGAGGCGCGCAGCGCTTTCGGGGGTGGTCTCGGGCAGAAGCCCGTCGACCCCCTCGAAATGCGCGCCGATCCAGCGCTCGGCCCCGGGGCTCAGGCGCGCATAGAGATCACCGAAAAGACGGCGCGCGGCATGGCCCTGCCAGTCCGCGGGCAACGCCGGCGCGGGCAGGCGCGGGTCGCGCAGAAGCACCCCGCGATAGGCATGGACAAGCAATAGCCGCAGCACCAGCGCCGCGGCATCCGACAGCGCGCCCGCCTGCGCCACCGCGCCGAAGCGCTCGAGCATGTCGCGGTAGCGCGCCTGCAGCGCGGTGAGATCCCAGAACCCCGCCAGCGCGGCGAGATCGCCGGGATCGCCCGCCGCAAATAGCAGCGCCCCCTCGGGCACCGGCTGGCCGCGGTCGGGGCGCAGATAGACCTCGCCGCCCATATGCCCCATCCGCTCGCGCCGCGCCGCCTCGAGGCCGAGGCCCGGCGCATGCAGGATCTGCCAGCCCCGCGCCGGGCGCTCGGCGCCGTAAAGCAGCCCGGCCGCCTGATCGAATTCGCGCCGCGCCGAGGCGTCGAGCCGGTAATAGCTGCGCCGCCCCACCCGCTCCCCCGCGAGCCGGTCCATCGCGACAAGCCGCGAGACGGCGGTGCGCACCAGCGACTCGTTGATGCCGACCCGGTCACAGACCTCGATCAGCGTCCCGGTCCAGAGCACGCCCCCCCGCGGCACCACCACATCGCCATAAACGGTGACGATGAAGGCCGCGGCGCGCAGGCCGAGCCCCTCCAGCACGCGCGCGATCAGCTCGCTTTCGGTCATCGGATCCCCGCCACTTCAGCGCAGCTGATGCGCGTTGGTGATGCCGAGCTTGTCCTTCACCGAGGCCCAGATCTCGAAGGCGCGGGTGCGCCCGACGCCGATCGCCACCCCCGCCGTCGAGACGTTCGCCCCCTCGCGCACCGCCTCGAGCATCTGCCGCTCGCGCTCGGTCAGCACCGAGAATTCATCGGGCGAGGCGGCGATGCCGCGCCGCTCGCGGAAGGTGAGAAACCACCATTTCTTGCGCTTCTCGGCATAGAGCGGGTCGGGCGTGAAGGAGGAGGCGGAGACCGACAGCGCCGGCCCCTCGCCCAGATCGTCGCTCAGCACCTGTTCGAGCCAGGGCGCCTCGCCGAAGAGCAGCGCCGAGCGCGGGATCGAAAGCCGCCGGCGCGGCCCGGTGACGCCGACCCAGCCCTTCGCGAGAAAGCCGTCGAAGGCGGAATTCGCGCCGATCAGCTCACCCGAGGGGCCGGCGATGCAGGCCGCGATCTCGAGCTGCGCCATGTGGTCGAGCGCGGCGCGGTTCGACTGCCGGCTGTGCACCAGCTGCTGGCCCGATTGCCAGGCCTTGCGCAAAAAGCGGTAATGCTCCTGCGCGAAGGCCAGCGCGCGCTCGGCCGCATCGGGCAGCGCCGCGTCGAGGAAGATGTTGCAGGCGGTCCAGTGCCCCGGCATCCGGTCGAGTTCAAAGGCGATGGTGTCGTTGATCCCGGTCGGGCGCAGCCAGGAAAAGAAGCGCTGGTCGGGGTAGTCGTCGGGCGGGCAGACGCTCGACATCTGCAGCGGGCGCGAGGGGTAATGCGTGATCTGCGCCTCCGCCCAGGGGTCGATCGTGCGCAGCTCCTCGAGGTAGTAGCGGATCGCCTCCTGCGGGAAACCGCAGACGAGCGGCGAGTGAAACTCGCGTTCGAGCGCGTCGTCATTGACGATCTGGCAATTGCCCGCGTCGCGCAGCGTGATCATCGCCGCCTTCGCCCCGGTGGCCGCGATGATCGTCTCGAGCACCCGATGCCAGCGCTGCGGCTCGGGGATCGCCTCGACGGTGCGCAGAACCAGATCCTCGTGCATGCTCACTCCTCGTCCGGATCGGCCAGCATCCCGGCCGGCATCCCGGAACAGTTTTCGATGATCGGCGCCGCGACCGCAACCTGTTCGAACGAACAGTCGGAAAAGACGCAGTCCCGCCAGCCGACCATCACCAGGTTCGCCTGATCGAAGGAACAGTCCTCGAAGACGCAATTCGTGAAACTGCAGTCCTCGAAATCGGCGCGGTCGAAGCGGGTGTCCTCGAAGCGGCAGCCGGCGAAGCGCATCCCGAAGAAGGCCGCCTGCGAGAAATCCTGATCGACGAATTTCGTGTCGGAGATCCGCGCATCCTTCAGCGTCGATTGCGCGCAGCTGCTGTGCTCGAAGCGGCAGCGCGACAGCGGGCTCGTCACGAAGCGGCTGCGGCGCAGGTTGCAGGAGGTGAAGCGCACCCCCGCGAAATCCACCGCCGACCAGACCCCGCCCTCGAAGCTGCACAGCTCGAAACGCGAACCGGTCACCTCGCCGCCCGAGGCGTAATAGCCCGGCACCTCGCCGCCGTCCCAGAACACGCCCGACAGCGCCTGCACCGAAAACGTGTCGGGCACCGGGTCGCCGATCACCGCATCGGCGGTGCAATTGAGGCTGTAGAAGGGCGTGCAGAACTGGAAGTCGATGCTTTCGAAGGCGAAGGGGAGCTCGAGCTCGGTCAGGCTGTCCCGGCGCGCGCTGCGCACCTGGTTCAGCGCCCCCCAGAAGAGCAGGATCGCCCCGCTCGCGCGTTGCAGCCGCTCGGCGGTGGTCACCTCCGAGACCCAGGTCAGCGCCGGATCCGGCGCCACCCGGGCGAGGCATTGCACGAGGCCCGAGACCTCCTTCGCGCGGTCCCAGACCGTCCAGTCCTGCCGGTCGAAGCGCAAAAGCGCCTCGTCGCGCGCAAACCGCCCGATCTCGCGCGCCTGCGGCCCCGCCATCACCACCCCGATCCAGCGCCGCTCCGCCGCCGCGCGCTCGGCATCCGAACGCCCCGGCCCATGCGCGAGCAAAAGCCGCTCGAAAGCGTCGAAAAGAAAGGTGGTGAGCAGATATTCGGCAAAGGTCCGGTGGGTGAATTCGATCTCGTAGTCGCGTTCGTTGCCGACCAGCCCCCGCGCGAAAGGCGCGCGCTGATAGCGATAATAGAAACTGGTCAACAGCGTCGGATCGCCATTGTCGCCCAGATCGCATTGCAGCCGCTCGAACTTGCCGATCAGCGCCGGCGCGCTTTGCTCGATCACCTGGCGGATCCCCTTCAGGCTGGCCGCGCGCAGCGTGCCGTTCTGCCAGGTCGCAACCGCCATATGCTGCAGCACGTCGACGAAATCGGCGCGCCGCAGCGGCGGGGCGACGGCGCGGTTCCAGTCCTCGCCGCGGCGCACGCGCTCGATGATCTCGGCGTAGATCTCGTTGCGGTTGCGCCGCGAGGTGTGGCTGTCGATCTGCGCGACGACCTCCTCCGCCCCCTCCGACGGGCTCCCCGCCTCCGGCCAGGCCGATTTCGCGATCAGGAAGGCGAGCAGCGGCTCGCGGCTCAGCGTGAACAGGCTCTCGCCCGGATCGTCGAGATAGCGCGGGATCGCGCGGCTGCCGTCGATCCCCTTCGCGCCGGCATAGCGCTCCCACCAGAGCCGGCGCAGGTCGGCGCCGTAGCGAACCGGCTCGCAGCCCGCCTCCGGCTCGAGACGGCCGGAAAGATCGCCCATCTCGTAAAGCGCGCAATGCCCCTCGAAACTGTCGGCGGCAAGCCGCGTCACCGTCTGCCGGCCGAAGACGATCACCCGCACCACCTTGCCATGCGCCTGGCTCAGCGCGATCTCCGAGCGGATCTCGGCCAGCACCTCGAGCACCCGCCGCTCGGCGTAGCTTTGCGCGCCGATCTCGTCGAGCCCGTCGAGGATCAGCGTGAGCCGGCGCTCGCTGGTGTCGCGGAAGGCGTTGAAATAGTGTTTCACCGCGATCGTGTCGTCGACCTGCCGCGGCAGGGTCTCGCCCGGGACATGGGTCTCGCCGCCGATCCGGGTGCCGCGAAAGAAAAGCGTGAAGCCGCCGCGCTCCTGGCTGAGCCGCTGCGCAAGTGTGAGCGCGAGCGCCGATTTCCCGCTCCCCGGCCCGCCGGTGACGAACAGCCAGTCGGCCCCCTCCGCCCCCGCGCCCTCGCCCGGGCGCAGCGCGAAATCGCGCAGGAAATCCTCGTCGCGGGCGGCCTCGGCCCCGGCCAGCCGGTCGCGCAACGCCCCGGGCAGGATCTTGATCGGCACGTAGATCCGGCTCAGCGCAAAGGCCTCGCCGATCACCGGCTGCGCGTAGCGCGCCCGGATCCACTGGTGATGCGCGGTGAAAAGCCGGCGCTGATTGCCCCTCACCGCCTCGAACCGCGCCCAGCATTCGACGAAGGCCGCATCCCAGGCGGGCGCCACGCGCGCGCTGCACAGATGCCGCAGGAGCGCGCGGAAGGCGCGCCGCGCGCCAAGGCTCGGGGGTTTGTCGAGCGTGCTCCAGGCGGCGACGAGCGCCTCGCTGATGCCGCGGCCGCCGGGCTTGAGCAGGTCGAATTCCGCGCTCAGCTCGAAATCGGTCATCCCGCAGCGCGAGACGAAATCGCGCATCAGCTGCGCCGGGGAATACTGCGCCGCCGCGACCGGCGGAGGGGTGGTGACCCTGCGGCTGAAGTCCTGCTCCACGAAAACCTGTCCGGTGAAAATATCTTCCCCCAGATAAGCACGAAAGCCGCGCGCAAGAAAGCGGGCCCCGACGGCACGGCCGGGGCCCGTTGGGCGCGCTCAGGCCGGCATCGCGCCCCTGGGCCCCTCGCCGATCTCGCCGGAGATGAAGCTGCGCACCGGCTCGATCTTGCGCCAGGAACAGACCTGGAACCGCTGCCCCACCCGGCGCTCGAAGCAGATATGCTGCAGCTGCTCGAAATAGAGGCCGCCCGCGTCGAAGATCCGCACCTGAAGCGGCAGCCGCGCGGGTTTGCTCGGCTCCGCCACCTCGAAGCTGATCCAGACCGGCGCGCGGACCTCGGAGAACCACAGGTGGCGGTGGTAGCGGCTCTGGCAATCCACCGTCCAGACATTGTAGTTCTGACCGATGTCCTGGGCGAAACCCGCGACGTTCTGCGCCGCGTAGAAGTCGTCGCGATAGAGCTTCACCAGATTGTGGAACTGGTCGAAGCTGAGGAACGGCACCCCCTCCTTCGCGCGCTGCATCAGGAAGGGGCGGTGAATTTCATAGGTGATCATGGTGTCCATCCTTGTTGGGGTCGACACCGCCCGCCCGGGCTTGCGGATGGGACAGGCTTAACGCGAAGCGGCCCCGGGGCGGAAAAGACAAACCCCGGGAAAACCCCGGGGAAATCCGCGCATCCAACGGAAATCAAAAGACAATAATTTCACGATTTTCTTTCGGCGCATCCTCGGCCGCCGCCCGCCCGGCGCCCCCCATGCTGCGCCGCG
>NZ_JBFXGV010000013.1:0-67729 GCF_050177655.1 Paenirhodobacter sp. | reverse complement strand
CCTCGATATCCATGTTGATGCCGTAGCCGATGACGAACATCAGCAGGACCGAGCCGAGCAATGCCATCGTCAGCCGGATCGGGTCGCGCTGCAGCTGCAGCGATTCCAGCCGCGAATAGCTGAGCAGCCGGCGCAGGCTGAAGCCCCGCGCCGGCGGTGCAGAGGCTGTTTCGGGGGCGGCGACGGGCGTGGTGTCGGCCGCGCTCGCCCCCATTGCGTCCGCGAGATAGGCAATGAAGGCCTCCTCCAGCGTCGCCGCCCCTCTGGAGGCGGTGATCGTCTGGGCCGTATCGCTCACCAGCACGCGCCCTGCGTGCATCAGCGAGATCCGGTCGCACAGCGCCGCCTCGTTCATGAAATGGGTCGAGACGAAGATCGTCACACCGTCCTGCCGCGACAGCGAACCGAGGATCTGCCAGAAGCTGTCGCGCGCGACCGGGTCGACGCCCGAGGTGGGTTCGTCGAGGATCAGGATCTCGGGATCATGGATCATCGCCACCGCGAGCGAAAGCCGCTGGCGGATGCCGAGCGGCAGCGCACCGGGCAGGGTGTCGGCCTCCTCGGCAAGATCGAAGCGCGCGATCATCTCCGCGACCCGCGCCGGTATCCGCTCGGGGTCGAGCTTGAACAGCCGGGCGTGCAGCTCGAGGTTCTGCCGGCAGGTCAGTTCGCCGTAAAGCGAGAAGGCCTGGCTCATGAAACCCACCCGACGGCGCACGGCGAGGTCGGTCGGATCGACCTCCTGGCCGAATAGCCGGGCGCGGCCCTCGGTCGGTTGCAGCAGGCCGGTGAGCATCTTCATCGTGGTGGTCTTGCCGCAGCCGTTGGAGCCGAGAAAGCCGAAGATCTCGCCCTTCTCGATGCGGAAGCTGACATCGTCGACGGCGGTAAAGGCGCCGAAACGCATGGTCAGGTGTTCGGCCTCGATCGCCACCTCGCCGGTCGTCGCGCGCGGCGGGATGACGACCCGGCGGTGCCCGGCCTTCGCCGCCTCGGGCAACAGCGCGATGAAGGCGTTATCAAGGGTGGTCGCGCCGGTGCGCTGCAACAGCTCGGCAGTGGTGCCGGTCGCCAGCACCGCGCCCGCGTTCATCGCCACCAGCCAGTCGAAGTTCGCCGCCTCTTCCATGTAGGCGGTGGCGACGATCACGCTCATCGTCGGGCGGGAGGCCCGGATGGTGTCGATCAGGTCCCAGAACTGGCGCCGCGAGAGTGGGTCGACGCCGGTTGTCGGCTCGTCGAGGATCAGCAGATCCGGATCGTGGATCAGCGCACAGCACAGGCCGAGCTTCTGCTTCATCCCGCCCGAAAGCTTCGCCGCCGGGCGGTCGCGGAAGGCCGACATGCCGGTGGCTGCCAGCAGGCCGGAGATCCGCTGCTCGCGTTCCGTTGCGTCCTGGCCGAACAGGCGGCCGAAGAAATCGAGGTTCTCCTGCACCGACAGCGTCGGATAGAGGTTCCGCCCGAGGCCCTGCGGCATGTAGGCGATGCGCGGGCAGATCCGGCCGCGGTGGCCCTTGTCGGCCATGTCGCCGCCCAGGACGCTGACGCTCCCCTGCTGGATTTGCCGCGCCCCGGCCAGCAGCGACAGCAGGCTCGACTTGCCGACCCCGTCGGGGCCGATCAGCCCGACCATCCGGCCCGCGGGAATGTCGAGCGTCACGCCGTCGAGCGCCGTCACCGCGCCATAGCGCAGCATCAGCCCCGCGACCGAGGCGACCGGGGCGCTCATTTCACCACATTCGCAAGCGAGGCGGGCCAGTCCACCGAGGGCTCAAGCCGGACATAGGCCATGCCGGGAAGGCCGGTCTTCACATAGTCGATGTATTCGCGCAGCAGCGCCGGGGCGATCCGGGCGCGCACTCGGAACATCAGCTTCTCGCGCTCCTCGGCGGTCTCGACCGTCTTCGGCGTGAACTGCGCCACATCGGCGACATAGGACACCGTCGCGGGCAGCACGTAACCGGGCGCGGCATCCATCACCAGCCGCACCTCGGACCCCACGCGTACCTTGCCCGCCTGCGAGGTCGGCAGGAAGAAGGTCATGTAGACATCGCTCAGATCGACGAGGTTCAGCACCCGTCCGCCGGCGGCGACGACTTCGCCCTCCTGCGCCACGAGATATTGCACGCGCCCGTCGCGCGGTGACTCGAGGGTGGCGTCGTCGAGCGAGGAGACGACGGAATCGATTGTCGCCTGTGCCGCGTCGACGGCGGCCTCGGCATCGACCACCTGGGCCTTGGCCGAACTCAGCCCGGCCTCGGCGGCGGCCACCGACGCCTGCGCCGAGGCGAGACCGGCGCGCGCCTGGCGCTCGCTGGCGCGGTCGTCATCCAGCGTCTGTTGCGACAGGGTGCTGTTCTTCACCAGCTGCTCCGAGCGGTTCAGCCGCAGCACCGCGGCATCCAGCACCGCCTGCGCCTGGTCGACCTGGGCGACCGTCGCGCGCAGCTGCGCCTCGGCCTGGGCTACCAGCGCAGTCGCCGTGTCCACGCCGATCCGGGCCCGGCGCAGCTGCGCCTCGGCCTGCCGCTTCTGTGCCAGGAGCTGGACCACGTCCATCTGCACCAGCACGTCACCGTGATGGACGAAGTCGCCCTCACGGACCTTGATGGAGGCGATCTTGCCGCTGGCGAGCGCCGCAAGGTCGACCTCGGTCGCCTCGATCCGGCCATTGCCGGAGGCAATGCCTGCGGGCAGGGCCGGCGCTTGCAGCTGCTGCCAGCCATACCAGCCCGCACCGCAGGCCGCGACGGCCAGCACCGGCCAGATCCATTTCCCGTCGAGCTTTTTCATCATCGGCAACTCTGTTAATGCGAGGCTGGTTTCAACGGCTGGAACCATAGAGGGGCGTCAATGTTTGTCAACGGCCGTTGACTTCCGGGATCGTGAAAAGGAGTGGCTGATGACGACGAAACCCGTGGATGACGAACGTCCCGCGCGGCAGCGGATCCTCGATGCGGCGATCTCGCGGTTTTCATGCCTGCCGTTTTCCGAGGTGAGCCTGCGCGACATCGCCAGGGATGCGCAGGTGGACGTGGCCTATGTGCACCGCACCTTCGGCTCCAAGGTCGGCCTGTTCCGCCAGGCGCTGGATGCGGGGTTCGACTTCGACGCGGTCTTTGCCGAGCCGGTCAGCCGCGAAGGCGTGATCCGCCGCCTGTGCGACCAGATGACAGCGAAAAACCAGCGCACCAACGGCGAGGCCGGGCCGATTGACCTGATCTTGCGCTCCTGCACCAATGCCGAGACCCGGGACATCCTGCGCGAGGTCAGCACCGCCCGGTTCCACGATCGGATGATCGCCAAGTTCGGGGCGGAGATGACGATGCAGGTGATGCTCGCGATCAGCCTGCTGTTCGGCACGGTGACCCAGCGCAACGCGCTCGGGATCGAGCCACTCGCCTCGATCCCCGACGAGGAACTGCACGCGGCGGTTTACGACGCGATGATGCGGCTTTTGGCCTGAGCGCGGGGCGGCGGCGAGGAGCGCCGGGCTGCTCGGGGCTCCGCCCATGCACCGCGACCGCAGCCGATCGGCCCCGAGGCCCGGCCGACCGGGCGGAAGAGCGGTCGCCACGAGAGGCAGACAAGCGGCACAAGCCGCCCCGCATTGAACGTCTTGCGGACAATCACCGCCCTTGGCGGCGGGATCGAAGAGACGGCCCGCCAGGATGAAAGCGGGTCTTCTCACGCCGGGGTTTCGGGGGCGCGGAGTGACGCGGGATGCTCCGGTCCCGGCCGGCAGGACCGCAGAAGCGCCACCATCTGTTCCAGCCGTAGGTGTTCTTGCGACCCGGCCTCGGCCTGCCCGAGTTCCTCGAGCGAGCAGATCAGGGCGATGGCATCCTCGATCCGTTCCGGCGGCACGGAGGACAGCATCCGGGGGATCGCCGCGATCCCGGCTTCGGCATCCAGCATCATGATCCCCATCTGTCGCCGCACGATGGTGCGGAACCCCTCGACCGGCAGTGACCGCAGCACGGGTTCCAGCTCGAAGGCAAGATTGAACTGTCGCTCGTCGATCTGCTGCCGGCTCATGCTGATCCAGGTGAAGGCGCGGATCACGGCCTCGAGCAGGCCGCCTGCGCCGATCTCGGCGCGCAATGCGGCGATCTCGCGGGCGACGAGGTCGCGGTGTTCCGGCGTGGTGCCGGCTTCGGGGCGGACCGGCGCCCCGGGGTGGCCGTCGAGCCCTGCCAGTGCCGAGACGAAGGGCGCGTCATACATCCATTCGAAGGTCCGCTCATACCAGGCGTCGCGCAGGTCGCGCCAGGTGTCGAGGGTGCGCACGATGGCGTCCGACACCGCGTCCTGCGCACGCAGGAAGGGATTGTCCGGATCGACCGGCGCACGATGCGCGCGCACCTCTTCGGCGGCCTGACGCACCAGCCCCGCCAGCGCATTGCGGCTCGACCAATGTTCGTAGGACACCCGCAGCGGATGCAGTGCGCGCATCAGTTCCACCGATTGCGGCGTCACCGAGGCGCGCACCCAATGCTGCACGAAGTCGCGGTAGAGCCCCAGGTTGACCTGGGACAGCCGCGCCACGGCGGCGAAGCGGCGGTTGCTGTCGGGGTCGTCGGCGACGATCTCGCGGATGTCGTCGATCCGGCGCCGCTCAATCGCCATCACATAGTCGCCCTCGGCCAGCTGGTCCCCCGGCGCGTCTGCAGTCTTGTCACGGATGACGGCCTGATAGATCCCCGGGGGCAGCAGGTTGATCAGCTCGATGTTGCTGGCGAACTTGTGGTGTTCCTTGCGCCCGACGGTCGCGGAAACGAAGATCCCGAGATGGCCGATGCTTTCGTGCATCGCGTAGACGATGGTCTGGCCGTGCGACAGGATCTGGGCGTCATCGGCATACATGTCGGTGATCCAGCCAAGCGCCTGCGGCGGCGGGGTGATGTTGTCCCCCTTCGAGCAGAACACCACAATCGGCGAGCGGATGTTGCGCAGATCGACCCGGATTCCGTCCGAGGTGATGATCTCGCCTGAGCTCAGCCGGTTGCCGACGAACAGGTTGTCGACCATGTATTGCATCTCGACGTCGTTCAGGAAGACGTGGCCGCCCCAGTATTTCTCGAAGCCGAGATAGCGCGGTGCCTCGGTGTCGATCTTCGACCACAGGGCGTAGCCCTTCTTCCACAGCGTGTTGGCCGGATCGAGGTTTTCGAAATTCTGCACCAGGGTCGCGCCGTCGAACTGGCCGCCGCCAAGATCGCCCGCAAGCGCGGTCATCCAGCTTCCCCCAAGCAGGCCGCCCGCATAGCGCGTCGGGTTCTTGCCCTTCCACCCGGCCCAATAGGACAGCGGCGTTCCGGCGACGATGATCGGGCCGAACAGGTCGGGCCAGATGGCGGCCGTCATCAGGATCTGCCATCCAGCCTGGCAGTTGCCGATGACGGCCGGCTTCTCGCAGCACGGATGCAGGGCGATCACCTTCTCGAGGAAGGCCGCCTCGGCGCGGATCACGTCCTCGGTGGTCTGCCCCGCGACGGGGTCGGGCAGGAAGCCGATGAAATAGCACGGATGGCCGAAGGCCAGCGCTACGCCGATCTCGCTTTCGGCCTTGAAGCCGCCGATGCCCGGGCCGTTGCCGGCGCGCGGATCAACGATGACGAAGGGGCGCTTGTCCGGATCGGTCGGCACCTCGGCGGGAAGGATGCGCATCAGCCGGTAGTTGACCGGGCGCGGAAGCTGTGCGCCGTCCATCACCACCTCGAAGGGAAAGTCCAGCACATGCGGCGCCGCCTGTTCGATATGGGCGCGATACTGGTCGCCCCGCGCGCGCCGCACATCGGCATAGAGGATCGCGCGCTGTGCCGCGTCGACGGTGTAGTCCCAGGCCTGCTGGACCAGCGGCAAGGCAGTTTCGGTCATTGGGGGCTGCTCCGGCGGCAAAGGGAAACCCTACTGCCGGGACGCGGTCGCGTCCTGGCGGGGGGATTTTGGCGATGGTTGCAGGTTCAGTTCGGGGACTTTCCGGAGCCGCGCAGCCCCGCGCTCCACAGCCGCGACATCAGGTCGGTGCTGGCGGCGATGCCGTTTTGCCAGACGCGCTGGGCATAGGCGCCGCTCCGGGCGAGAACCTCGGTCGGGGTCGTCGCGGTCTTCAGATCGTCGAGGCAATCGGCATAGTCATGTGCCGCCCGGGCAAGCGCCTCGGTGGTGCCGCGAAACAACTCTTGCTGGGCCGCAACCGGTGCGGCGAAAACCTGTGACATGATTTCCGTGATCTGGCCCTCGGTCCCGGGCAAGCCTGCCGGGAAGATGCCGTCGAAAATCCGTCCCGTCTTGGTGCTGTCGCCCATCTGAGGCATCCTTTCCAAGTTTCGCTCCAACCTGATGCGCATGAGGGTAATCCTTCAGGCTGGCGGGAGTCAACATGCGTTGACATCGCCCCGGGGAGATGCGCCGCGACGGCTCGGTTTTCCGGATCGGCGATCTGCGTTGCGATTGGGCTGGCCGATTTCGTCTCGCGTTCGGCATCGGCCATCACTACCGCCACCGCCCGTTTCGCGCCCTCAATGCCCGGTTCGTCGCCCATTGCTGCGACCGGGTCAGCATCACCTGGGCGGCGGTGAACAGCGCCGTTCGCGTGACGGCGTCCCCCGAACGGGATATGCTGCCGCGCATATCCCGTCTCTCCGGACTGAGGCTGGCGGGGCGTCAGCCCGAGATGGGCACCAACGTCATGCGACCTTCCGACGCGGGCCGGATCATCGACCGTCGCCCTGAACGCCGCCGCGGTCCCCGGTCCGACGCCGGGGATGGTCATGACGCGTCTGCAACGCTCGTCATTCCCGGTCAGGGCAACAGGGTTCGATGCAAATCGGCGAGAGCGGTCTTCATTGCCGCCCGTCAGGCCAACAACGTGGTGAAGCTCGCGAATGATCGCATCCGGTTCCGAGGTCACCTTGGCCGCTTTGACCACTCGTCCCTCTTCATCGACACCACAAACACCGGTCAGTTCCGGCGATACGTCCAGCCCCGCCATCTTGATCAGGCGCGCGACCAGCCCGTTCGCCAGCAGGCTCGAATCCGTGGCGCCTCGCAGGCTCACTCTGACGAAGTGGCCGCTTGAACAGGATCTTGATGGGCAAGCAGCGATTGGATCGCTGCTTCCGAGAAGACTGCAGCACAACCGGGGCTGCCGTCATGCGGTGTGAGTCAAATCCTGTCCTTGTCCAGCCAGATCGGGAGCGGCCCGGTCAGGCACGGAGAAGCCATGTGCCGGACCGGCTCGTCGTTCAGCGGCGGGCGGGGACAGCTTGCTCAGGCCTACGTCTAGCTGCATGGAGACACGACGGAGAGCCCTGACAGGCAGAGGTGTTCATCAATGCCGTGTCGGCACCTTTCATATTATAATACACTGATTGATGATATAACAAATACCTTCCGGCCTTTCGCGGTCTCGCAGACGCACGGGTGATGACAAGATGAGCAATTACCAGCCGGATACCGTCGCCGACATGGTCCATGGCGAGCTGCGGCAGCAGATCTGGGGCGGGGCCTTCCTTCCGGGCGACCGGGTGTCGATCCGGGCGCTGGCGCTCGAACGCGGGCTGAGCGTGATCCCGGTGCGCGATGCGGTGCGCCGGCTGGTGGCCGAGGGCGCGCTGTGCTTCGTCGACAGCCGCACCATCGAGGTGCCGCAGCTGAACCTCGCCAATCACCGCGACGTGCTCTTCGCGCGCTCTCAGCTGGAACCGGAACTCGCGCGGATGGCCTTCGCCACGCTCGATCAGACCGATCTGGAGTTCCTCGTGGCGACCGATGCGGCCATGGATGCGGCGATCGCGGCGCAGGACATCCCGCGCTACATGCAGACGAATTTCGATTTTCATTTCCGCATCTATCGCAAGGCCGGCTCGCCCACGCTGCTGCGCCTGGTCGAGGCGCTGTGGCTGCAATACGGGCCGTCGATGCGCTACATCGCGGCGCAATACGGCACCGATCCGGGCGCCGTCGATCACCACAAGAGCGTGGTCGCCGCGCTGGAACGGCGCGACGGCGCGGCTTTCGTGCAGGCGGTTCACGACGATGTCGCGCAGGGCATGGCCTTCATCTCCCGCGCCGGGCTGAAGGCGCCCGACTGAGGCGGCGCATCTTCCCGCCGGGGCAGGTTTCAGGTTTTCTCAGAGGACGGCACCGATGACGCGCGCGTTGCGCTTTCTTTCCAATGTTCTTTTCGGACTGACTGTGCTCGCCGGTGTGCTCTGGTCGGGAACGGCGCTTTGGCTGCATCTGGCGGGAGGGCTGCGCCTTGCCGCACTGGCGGCCCTGGCGCTGGCCGCGGCAGGCGCGGTCGTCGTGAGGATACGCCGGCGTCCGGCCGGCTGGGCCGTGCTTGCACTTGCGGCGCTGGCGATCGGCGGCTGGTATCAGACGATCACCCCGCGCGCCGATCGGGCCTGGGCGCCGGACGTGTCGCGCGGCGTGACGGCGCGGGTCTCGGACGGGGTCGTCACGCTTTCCGACATCCGCGACTTCGACTGGCACAGCAAGGACGAGGCGACGCCGCGCTGGATCAGCCGCAGTTTCGATCTGGATCGGCTGGAAACCGTCGACATGATCACCTCGGTCTGGGACAATCCCGAGATCGCGCATCTGCTGGTCAGCTTTGGCTTCGGCGGCGGCGGGCATGTCGTCTTCTCGGTCGAGATCCGCCGCGAACAGGGCGAGGAATTCAACGAGATCGGCGGCTTCTTCCGGCAGTTCGAACTGGTGCTGATCGCTGCCACCGAACGCGACATCGTGCGCCTGCGCACCGACCTGCGGCGAGAGGAGGTGCGGATGTACCCGGTGCTTCTGACCGCCGCGCAGCGCCGCGCGATGTTCCTGGCCTATGTCGACCTTGCCGGGCAACTCGAGCGGCAACCGCGGTTCTACAATACCCTCACCGCCAATTGCACGACGGTGGTCTATGGGCTGGCGCTTGGCCTGAAGCCGGACCTGCCGTTCGACGACAGGCTGATCCTGTCGGGCCGCCTGCCGGAATATCTCGAGACGTTGCACGTGCTGGGGGGCGAGGGCACGATGGCCGAGCGGCGCGCGGCGGCGCTTGTGCCGCCCGGGGCCGAGATGCGCCACCCCGGCCTTGGCTATTCCGAGGCGATCCGTCTGCGGTAAGTCGGGTGAGGGGCGCGCGGGTGCGCGCCCCGGATCAGCCGAAGGCCAGTCGCGGCAGCCACAGAGACAGGATCGGGAACAGGATCAGCAGCAGCAGCGTCACGAAGTCCATCACGATGAACCATGCCACGCCGCGGAACACCTCGGGAAGGGTCACCAGATTGCCGAGCGCCCCCTTGATCATGTAGACGTTCAGCCCGATCGGCGGCGTGACCAGCCCGATCTCCAGCAGCTTGACGATGATGATGCCGAACCAGACCGGGTTCATTCCCGCCGTCGCAACCAGCGGCAGGATCAGCGGCAGGGTCAGCAGCAGAAGGCCGATGCTGTCGATCAGCATGCCCAGAAGCAGATAGATCACCGTCACCGCGGTCAGGATCCACCAGGGCTCGGAACTGACCGAGAGGATCATGTTCGAAAAGGCGGCCGGTAGTCCCGACAGCGCGAGAAAGCGGGTGAAGAACAGCGAACCGATCAGGATCAGGAAGATCGAGGCGGTGGAGCCGATGGCGTGACGCACGGCCTCGAAAAAGGCCCGCCGGGTCAGTTGCCCGCGCACGAGTGCGATCAGCCCGGCGATGAAGGCGCCAAGCGCCCCGGCCTCGGTCGGCGAGAACAGGCCGGAGAAGATGCCGCCCAGCACGGACAGGATCAGCAGCGGCAGCGGCCAGATGTCGCGCCGGATCGCCTGCCGGTCGTCGGCGCTGACACTGATCCGGGTCGAGCCGGCAAGCGCGGGGTTCAGCTTCACCCGCACCATGATCATCGCCATGTAGATCAGGGCCGACAGCAGGCCGGGGATGAAACCCGCCATGAAGAGCTGGCCGACCGAGACCTGGGCATAGACACCATAGAGGATGAGCAGCACCGAGGGCGGGATCAGCGAGCCGAGCGTGCCGGAGGCGGCGATCGTGCCGGTGGCAAGTCCCTTGTCATAGCCGTTGCGCAGCATTTCCGGCACCGCGATACGCGACATTGCCGAGGCCGTGGCCACCGAGGAGCCGGCGGCCGCGGCAAAGAAGGCGCAGGCCCCGACCGAGGCGATGGCCAGCCCGCCGGGCAGCCGCGCCAGGACGAGCCGCAGCGCCGCAAACAGCCCGCGTGTCATGTCGGTGGTCGAGCACAGATAGCCCATCAGCAGGAACATCGGTGCAGCCGACAGCTCCCACTGGCCGACATAGTCGAAGGGGGTGGCGGAAATCATGCCCCAGGCGACGTCGAGGCTGAACATCGCGGCGATGCCGAGCACCGAAACCAGCCCGAGCGTGAGCCCGATCGGCACCCGCAGCGCGATCAGGAGCAAGGCAGCAATGGTGCCCGCGATACCGATATCGAGATTGTTCATCGCAACAGCCCTTTCAGAGCGCGCGCCGCTCGGCGAGGGCGCGCAGCAGGTTCGACAGGGCGGCGAGGCAGAGCCCGGCGAAGCCGACCGGCAGCGCCCAGCGGGCGGGCCAGATGTAGAAGGTGAAATTTGCCATCGCCGTCTCTGCGGCACGGGTCGATTTCAGCGCGTCGAGCAGCGTCTGCCAGCCGAGCATGCCGAAGAATGCGAGCGCCAGAAGGCAGGCGAGGACATAGAGCGCGAGCTGCACCATGCGCGGCATCATCTGCACGAACAGGTCGACGCGGATGTGCTCGTTGTGCAGCTCGACATAGCCCATCGGCAGGAAGACCAGACAGACCATGTAGTAGAACGAAACGATTTCCAGTGAGCCCTGGACCGCGATGCCGGCATTGCGCAGCACCACGTCGAGGGTGATATGTAGCATCATCAGCACGATGAAGACCCCGCTGGCGCTCAGGAAGGCAAGATTGATCAGGCGCACCAGACGGTGCAGCGGCGTGGACATGCCAGCCTCCGTGAAAAGGGGGCCGGCCGGGGCCGACCCAGTCAGGGGAAAGGGGGGGTTACTTCACGCCGTACTGCGCCGGGTCGAGGTCGGCATAGATCTCGCGCAGCGCGATTTCGGTCAGGGCGTCCTCGTCCCTGACATCGACCGAGGCGAGGAGGCCCTGCCACTTCTCGACGGTGGCGCGGAAGGCGTCGATCACCGCCTTGCCGTCGGCGAGGCCGTATTTCGTCGTCGCGGTCTCATAGGCGCTGGCCAGGGCCGTCTCGCGGAAGGCGGCGACAGAGGCCCGCAGGTCCTCGCCGGGTTCGGAGACCCGGTTGCCCTTCGCCGCGGCCTCGGTCAGCGCATCTTCCGAGCGTTTGACGTAATTGATCACCATGCGCGCCATCGAGCGGGAGGAGGCCTGCATCAGGACGCTGCGCTGCTCGGGGGTGAGCCCGCTCCAGAAACCCGCGTTGTAGGCCCATTCCGGCCCGGTCCAGTACATGCCGGTGGGCAGCAGCGTGGTGTATTTCGCGACCTCCCAGAGCGAGCGGTCGATGAGGTCGTTGGCCGCGTTCGAGGCACAGTCGAGCGAGCCGCGCTCGAGCCCCGTATACATCTCGGAGGACGGGACGTTCACCGGTACCCCCCCGGCCCTCTCGACCCATTGCGAGACCGAGGAGCCGGCGGTGCGGATCCGCTTGCCCTTCAGCTCGGCCAGGGTGGTCACGGGCGAGGAGCAGAACAGCAGATAGGGCGGGGTGGCAAAGCCTCCGAGATAGACGATGCCGTTGTCGGCCCACTCCTTCAGCTGCACCGGATCGTGGGTGGAGAAATCCGCCGCGGCCAGCATCATCAGGGTCGGATCGGAATAGAGAAAGCCCAATTCCTGGATCGCATTGGCGACCGGCAGTTCGGAGGGCGTGTAGATCGCGGCGTGATTGGCGACCTGAACGATGTTGTCGCGTGCGCCCTGCAGGCTGGCGCGCGGCGCGAGCAGCACGGTGCCGGTATAGACCTGCGGCACCAGATCGCCTCCCGACAGGTCTTTGACGATCCCTGCCCATTCCACATAGCCGTATTTCGACAGCGGAACCTCGGCATCGTAGAAGGAATTGGCGATGAAGCTGGTCTGGGCGGTGGCGGGCAGGGCGGTTGCGGCGAGCAGGCTCAGGACGAGCGGAAGGCGAATCATGTGGGGGCTCCGTGTCGGAAAAGGCTGAAATCGCGCAGGGCCGGGTTTTCTTTTCGGCTCTCTTTGCTACGATTGGATAAAACAAAAAACAATCTAGTCTGTTTGTAAATTGGAAATCTGGACAACGGCGACAAAAACTGCCGAATATGCCCCGAAGGCGAGGAGAAAGCCCGATGAATGACCACGACGTTCCCCCCTCGGACCTGATCCGGGCTGCGCCCGAGATGCGCCCGGTCCGGCGGACCCAGGCCGAGCGCTCGGCCGAAACCCGCAGGCGGGTCTGCGAGGCGACGCTCGAGGCGCTGGTCGAGGTTGGCTACGAGCGGATCTCGACCACGCTGATTGCGCAGAAGGCGGACGTTTCGCGCGGGGCGCTGACGCATCAGTTCCCGATGCGCAACGATCTGCTGGTGGCGGCCTTCCAGCATCTCGTCGATGTCTGGGGAGACCGCTTCCCGCTTGGCGCGCAACATGACCCGGGCCGGCTGAGCGCCGAGGAGCTGACCGATGCGCTTTGGGAAAACATCTTCTCGACGCCGCATTACATCGGTGCGGTGGAGCTGATGATGGCGGCGCGGCAGGACAACGAGCTGGGGCGGGCGCTGCGCGAGGTCAACGATGCCTGGGTGATCCGGCGCGACACCAAGGCCGTTGCGCTGCTCGGCGGGGTGATCGAGAACGAACGCGACGCGACCTTCGTGCGGCTCTTGCTGGCGGTTCTGCGCGGCGTCGCCGTGCACCAGAGCCTCGACTATGACGAGAGCAGCGCGCAGCGGCTGCTGACGATGTGGAAGCAGATCGCGCGCCAGATCGATCTGGCGTCACTGGCGCGCGAGGGCTGAGCTTAGAGCGCGCTTGCCTTCTTCCGCGCGACACCGCCCTGCAGGATCAGCGACAGATGCGCCCCCTGCCGGGTGAGCAGGGCGAGGTCCTCAAGGGGGTTGCCGTCGACCACGATCAGATCGGCATGGGCGCCCGGGGCGATCACGCCGATCTGCCCTTCCATTCGCAGCACCCGCGCCGCATCGACGGTGGCCGAGCGGATCACCGCCTGGGCCGGCAGATAGCGTCCGCGCAGGGGGAACTCACCCGATTGCTCGGAATGCATCCCGCCCAGCAGGTCCGATCCGTAGCCCATCGTCACCCCCGCCGCGTGCAGCTTCACCAGCCGCTCGAGGCCGGCTTCGCGAACGCCATCGATCTTGGCGACGGATTCGGGGGGAAGGCCGAACTGGGCTCCCGCCCGCGCGAGATAGTCGTAGGTGATGTTCGTCGGCACCACGACCTGCCCCTCGCGGGCGATGCGCGCGATCGTCGCGTCGCCCATCAGGTTGCCGTGCTCGATGCAGTCGATGCCGCAATCGAGGGCGCGCACGATCGCGGCATCGTCGTAGAGATGGGCCGAGACATAGGTGCCGAAGCCTTTGGCGACCTCGACCGCCGCCTTCAGCTCCTCGACCGAGAAGACGAGATAGCCGACCGGGTCCGAGGGCGACGAGACGCCGCCATCCGCCATGATCTTGATGAACTGCGCCCCGTTCTTCACCTCCTCGCGAGCCGCGCGACGCACTTCGGGGACGCCGTCGCACACGCGCCCGAGGGCGCCGAGCCTGTCCGGATAATAGCTGACGTCGCGGTTGTGATAGGGGCCGCGGTAATCGGTGTGACCGCCGGTCTGCGACAGCGCCTTGCCGCAGATCACCAGGCGCGGGGCCTCGATCAGCCCGTCCTCGACCGCCTTCTGCAGGCCGCGGTCGGCGCCACCCAGATCGCGGACCGTGGTGAAGCCGCGCATCAGCATCTCTCGCATGATTTGCGCTGAGCGCAGCGCTACCCAGGAATTCGGCAGTTCCGCGTTCTGCCCGAGATTCGCGGTGGTCGCGATGACATGCACATGGCAGTCGATCAGGCCCGGCATGACGATCGCGCCGTTCAGGTCCTGCACCGCATCGGCATCGAAGGAGAGGCCCTTGCCGACCTCGGTGAACCGCCCGTTTTCGATTGCGATGTCAACGGGATCCGTTGGCTCCGGGGCGGTGCCGTCGACGATGCGGGCGTTGCGGATGAGAAGCGAGGTCATGGTGTGGATCCTTCGGTTGCGCCCGCGCTCATCAGGACGACGTTTTGCCCTTGATTTGCGAACAGGTCTGTATGTAACTTGAAAACAGCATAGTCCGAAAGATGCGTAAAGAGCTTCTTCGCCTGGTTCCGGAAAATCGCTTCAGCCGAGCCTGAGCCCGACTGCCAACAAATGGACCCGAACGGGCCGCAACAGGGATAATCACCAATGTTCAAGATGCTTCTCTTCTCCACGGCGCTGAGCGCCGGGCTTGCCGCGACAGCGCTCGCCGCCGAAACCTGGGACCTGTCGAGCGAATATCCGGCCAGCTCGCTGCAGGGGCAGGCCGCAGATCTGTTCGCGAAGGCGGTGCGCGAGAAGACGCACGGTGATCTCGAGATCGTCGTGCATCATGGCGGCGCGCTTGGCTACAAGGGCGTGGACCAGTTCGATGCGGTAGGCGACGGCGCGCTGCAGGGCGCCTCGTCGGCCTTCGCCTTCTGGGCGGGCATCGATCCGATCTTCCAGCTGTCGTCGCTGCCCTTCCTCGCGCCGACGATTGACGATGTGCACCGGCTTTACGAGCTGGCACGGCCCGAATACGCGCGGATCCTCGAGGACAACAACCAGCTGCTGCTGGTGGTCTCGCCCTGGCCGGCCTCGGGGCTGTGGGGCAACACGGCCTTCGCCGCTCCCGAGGATCTGCGGCAGGTCAAGGTGCGGACCTATGACGTCGCCTCGACCGAGACGATGCGGAATGCGGGGGCCTTCCCGATGCAGATCGCCTGGTCGGATGTTCCGGCGCAGTTGTCGACGCATGGGATCGATGCGGTGCTGACCTCGGCCAATGGCGGCGTCGGCGTGCAGATGTGGGAGCATCAGTCGCATTTCACCAATGTGAACTATGCCGCCTCGCTGCAAGCGATCCATGTCAACCGCGATGCGTTCGAGGCGCTGAGCGCCGAGGATCAGGCCGCGGTGATGGCGGCTGCCGCCGAGGCAGAGGCTCTTGGCTGGAGCCTGCTCGACAGCAGCGTGCAGGCCGATTACGCAACCCTGCGCAGCCACGGTGTGACGGTCGTCGAAACGATCTCGCCGGAGTTCTCGGCCTTCCTCGCGAAAGCGGCACAGCCTTTCATCGATGACTGGCGCACCCGCACCGGCGCGCGGGCGCAGAAGATCCTCGACGCCTATTTCGCGAAATGAGCATGGCGCGGTGCATGCCGGCCCCGGCGCGCGCCGCCCTGCGGGAAGGGATGGGAATGTCTCGCTTCTTCGCTTTTGTCTACGGACTGTCGCGCGGGGCGGCCGCGCTTGCCGCGCTCGCTCTCGTGGCGATGGTGGTGCTGATCGCCGTCGAAATCACCTTGCGGGCGCTGTTCTCGACATCGACCTATGTCGTCGAGGAATTCGTCGGATACGGTCTGACGATCTGCGTGATCTGGTCGCTTGGCTATGTGCTCGAACATGATCAGCTGATCCGGGTGAACCTGTTGCTGGGGCGCCTGTCGCCGCGGATGCAGGACCGGCTGACGGCGCTTGCGGCCTTCGTCGTCGGCATCGCGGTCGCGGGGCTTGCCTGGGTCTTCTGGCTGCGCATGCTGCGTGCCTGGAGCCGCGGCACGGTCTCCTCCTCGATCGCCGCCGTCCCGGGCTGGATCCCCGAGGCGGCGCTGCTTCTGGGGCTGGCGCTGTTCGCGCTGCAGCTTTTTGCCCACGGGCTGCGTCACCTCCTGGGGCAGCCCTCGCCGGCGCCGCACGAAGACGACGCCTTCACCGAATGAGCGGATGCCTGACATGGATACTCTGATTTCCGCCGGCATCGTGCTGGCCTTGCTTCTGGGCTTTCTCGGCCTTGGCGTGTGGGTGTTTGCCAGCCTCGGGCTGGTCGCCTTCTGTGCGCTTTTCTTCCTGCATGGGATGGACCCGATGCGGATCGGCACGATCGCCGCGAGCATCGTCGCCCGCTATGCCGCAAGCTGGGAGCTTTCGGCGATCCCGATGTTCATCTGGATGGGAGAGATCATCTTCCGGACCGACATCTCGGCACGGCTGTTCCGCGGGTTGTCGCCCTTCGTCGATTATATTCCGGGGCGGCTTTTGCACACCAACGTGCTGGGCTGCACCCTCTTCGCCGCGGTGTCCGGATCGTCGCCCGCGACCACCGCGACGGTGGGGCGGATCACCACCGGCGAGCTGGCAAGGCGGGGTTATGATCCGGCGATCACGCTTGGTTCGCTCGCCGGCGCGGGCAGCCTCGGGCTGCTGATCCCGCCCTCGATCGTGATGATCGTCTACGGCATCCTGGCCGGACAGTCGGTCAGCCGCCTCTTTGCCGCGGGGGTGGTGCCGGGGCTGATGATCGCCGGGCTCTATTCCGGCTATATCGCGCTGCGCGCCTGGAAAGACCCGACGCTGGTGCCGCAGGACCGGCCTCGCCACGGGCCGGCCGAGTTCGGTCGCGCCCTCGTCGATCTTGTCCCGCTGATGGCGCTGATGGTGATCGTGCTCGGCTCGATCTACTCGGGCATAGCCACCCCGTCCGAGGCCGCGGCCGTCGGTGTCGTCGCGGCGATCGCGGTCACCGCTCTGACCGGCCAGTTCAGCCTGCAACTGATGCGACAGACGCTGATGGGGGCGCTGCGGACCTCGGCCATGGTCAGCTCGATCCTGATTGCGGCGGCGCTGATGTCGACGACGATGGGCTACCTGCACATTCCCGCCGATGTCGCCGCCGCGATTGCCGGGCTGGAGCTGCCCCCCTGGGCGCTGCTCATTGTGCTCTCGCTCTTCTATCTGGGGCTGGGGTTCTTCCTCGACGGCAATTCGATCGTGGTGATGAGCCTGCCGATCGCGCTGCCGCTGGCGCTGCAGGCCGGTTTCGACCCGATCTGGTTCGGCATCTACCTGGTGCTGATGATTGAGATGGCACAGGTCACCCCGCCGGTGGGCTTCAACCTCTTCGTGCTGCAGGGCATCTCCGGGCGGCCGATCGGCGAGGTCGCCCGGGCCGCCTTCCCCTTCTTCCTGCTGATGCTTCTCGGCGTGCTTCTATTGGCACTGTTCCCGGGCATCGCGCTGTGGCTTCCCGATCTGCTTTACGGTTGAGACAAGATGAACGTTCTGAATTCCACCACGCCCGGGATGACCGGGATTTCCCACGAGCTGGACGAGCCGGGCTTCGCCATGGTCGAGGATCTGTGCCGCAAGGCCTTCGGGTTTCGCCTCTTCACCATCCTGGCGAACGATCCGGGAGCGGGAGAGATCTGCCGCGTCTATAGCTCGAACCCGGCGGACTATCCGTCCGGCGGGCGCAAGCCGATGGGCCGCACGCCCTGGGGCGAGGGGGTGCTGCGCCGCGGGCGGGCCTGGCTCGGGGACGGGGAGGATGCACTGCGCTGGGCCTTTCCGGATGCCGCGCTGATCCTGTCACTCGGATGCGAGGCCTGCGCCTGCGCGCCGGTGCGTCAGGGCGATCGCGTCATCGGCGTCTTGTCCCTGTGCGATGTCCGGGGCAGCTACGCCGCGGAGGACCTGAACGGGCTCGGGGCGTTGGCACAGCTTCTGGTTGCCCCACTCGGGCAGCTCTGAGCGGCCGTCATCCCGAACGCCGGAGATCACGCTGCGGTCGGGAGCGCGGAGAAAAGCCCGATCGTGGCTGACCCCGGGGCTGACCCGCGCCGGGCTTGCCGCAGGCTGGCGAGGGGGAGGGGGAGCGATGTCGTCGCTTTCGAGAGCGGTGGAGACATTTCCCGACATGCTCTGGAACCGCGTTCCTCTCCCGCAACATCGATCTCTTGGCTCCGGCCGATGATGCCACGATGGATTTCTCGCGGCCCGGCAGGCCCGGCAACGGGGCATCGAGGCGTGCGACAGAAGGGAAAGCGCCGGGCGGAGTGTCTGAACGCCTGTCGCCATTGCCGCTTGGACCAATGGCGCGACACTGGCACTTCCATGCGCCGTGCCGACGCAGGCGAAAGGCTGGAAACGCGCGTCCAGACTGTCATGAGGTTCAGCCCCGTAGCGCGATCGGAGACAACGTCCCGATCCATACGCAGTCTCGCGATGGCCGTCCCGGCCGGTCATCGCAAGACTGCCGGGACATTCCAGTTTCCGGCGATCCAGGCTTCGGGAGCGGCGCAGCGCCGGTGGAATGCCGGCAAGCAGCTGCAGCGCTTGCGCGAGGAGTCTCGGCGAGGCCGTCCCCCTTCAGCGGGAAGAACAAACTGCATAGATCCGAGTCCAGAGCATCTGATCGACCGGTATCGTCAGCCATCCGGTGAAGCAGATCAGCCGGAGGAGCAGCAGGAATGTCCCCACGAGTCGCTCGGCCAGCGGCCCGAAGCGCAGGCTCTTTTGCGCGAACATGGCGAGCACCGCGACCAGCATCCACAACGGGCTGGCCATCGCCGTCAGCGCGAGCAGCAGCCAAAGCAGGTGAGACCATAGCGCAGCCCCACACGCGCCGCATCGCGCCGCGGGCGGCGTCCGGTCCAGCCCGTTGCGATCAGGCTCATCGGAGAGCGGCAGAGCGCCCGGCGATCGGGGAGAGCATGTAAAGCCCCGCGGCCATGAACCGCGTGCCAAGCGCCGCGCGCTGGTTCGCCGCGATCAGATCGGCGATTGCGTTGACGCTTGCGAGGCCGACCGCGGTCAGGCGCAGCCCTACGCCAAAGCCGAACCAGACGCCCAGAAAGCCCGCCGCCGCGATCACCGGCAGGAAACGCCGCCCCGCGCGCGCGCCGATCCGCCCGAGCTGGTCAAGTACCGGCACCGCAGTGGGCAGCATCATCGCCACGCACATCGCCAGCCAGTCGACCAGAAACACGACGTGGCCCGGCCTGCGGACCCAGGGCGGCGCACGCTCCAACATCGCGGCAAGGGGGCTTGTGGACTTTCCCGAGATTTGTGGAGAGCGTTTAGCTCACTTCCCGGGCCTTTCGCTCGAAGGCGATCGGGCTCTGGAAGCCGCGCGATGAATGCCGCCTGAGGGGGGTATGGAACCCGTCGATGTATCTGGGGACGGCATTTCGGGCTTGAGCGCGCGTCTGCCATGCGACCGGCCAGATCAGCTCCGACTTGATGGTCTTGAAGAACGTTTCCACTATCGCGCTGTCATGGCCGTTCCCGCGCCCGCTCATCGAGATCAGGATGCCACATTTGCGCAGCAGCGCCTGATAGTCCACCGCGCAGTATTGCGACCCGCGATCGGAATGGTGAACCAGCCCCGGCCCAGGGGTGCGAGCCACCAGAGCACGGCGCAGGGCTTCGACCGCGAGGTCACGCTTCAGACGATCACGCATGGCCCAACCGACCACGCGCCGCGAGAAGAGGTTCTGCATCGAGCCATTGTCCGCCATTGGTCCGAGGACAATGGCGAGGGGCGAGATGGAGCCAGCCCTCCGCCGTCCAGATGCAGGAGATATCCGCCCCCACTTCCTGTCCGGGCCATCCGCCGTGAAGTCCTGCGCCACGAGATTGGGCGCGACGGGTCAGGCATGTTCATCCTCCCTAGGGTCAGGACCCATTGATCATCAGCTCGCGGCGTGATTCAGCCTCCGCAAGGAGACTGGATCATGAGCAACCTTTTCTGGCTTACCGATGCGCAGATGGCCCGTTTGCAGCCCTTCTTCCCCAAGAGCCACGGCAAGCCGCGGGTTGATGACCGGCGGGTGTTGAGCGGCATAATCTTCATCAATCGCAATGGCTTGCGCTGGTGCGATGCGCCGAAGGACTATGGTCCGCCGAAGACCCTCTACAACCGTTGGAAGCGGTGGAGCGACAAGGGTGTTTTCGCCCGGATGATGGCTGGGCTGGCCGCCGAGGCCGCCGTCCCGAAGACGGTGATGATTGACGCGACCTATCTCAAGGCACACCGCACGGCGACCAGCCTGCGGTCGAAAAAGGGGGGCCAGGCGACCAGAGGGGCCGTCTGATCGGCCGAACCAAGGGCGGCATGAACACCAAGCTGCACGCCGTCACCGACGCCGATGGCCGCCCGATCCGCTTCTTCATGACCGCAGGTCAGATCAGCGATTACACCGGTGCCGCGGCCCTGCTGGGCAGCCTACCAAAGGCGGAGTGGTTGCTGGCCGACCGGGGCGATGACGCTGACTGGTTCAGAGATGCGTTGAAAGACAAGGGGATAAAGCCCTGCATCCCCGGCAGGAAATCTCGCGGCAAGCCTATCAGGCACGACAAGCGTCGCTACAAACGCCGTCACCGGATTGAGATCATGTTCGGGCGGCTCAAGGACTGGCGACGCGTCGCAACGCGATACGACCGGTGCCCGAAGGTCTTCCTGTCCGCCATCGCCCTCGCGGCGACCGTCATGTTCTGGCTATGAAGCGAGAACGAGATGCCGTAACGGGGCCTGCGTCGCGACCCGCCCGTTATCGTTGCAAGATCGAGGGCAAGCTGGCGCCATTCCCGTATCGGATCCACATGGAGGACTGCGGGATGAAGCTTTTTATTGGGCTGGATGTGTCGCTTGAGAAGACCGCAATTTGCGTGATCAGCGAGCATGGGAAGATCGTGAGGGAGGCACAGGTGGCCAGCGAGCCCGAGGCGCTGTTGCGCTGGATCGGCGATCAGGACGGGGAAGCTGCGGCTATCGGGCTCGAAGCTGGCCCGCTGTCGCAATGGCTACATCGCGGGTTGTCCGCGGCTGAACTACCTGTCGTGCTGATGGAAACCCGGCAGGTGAAAGGCGCCTTGAAGGCCATGCCGATCAAGACGGACCGCCGGGATGCCGAAGGGATCGCACGCCTGCTGCACCTCGGCTGGTTCCGACCGGTTCACTGCAAATCGGTCTCCGCACAAGAGGTTCGCGCTGTGCTCACCGCTCGCAAGGCGGTGCAGCAAGGGTTCATCACGCTTGAAATGTCCCTGCGCGGGCTGTTGCGGAACTTCGGCCTCAAAGTTGGGGCCATATCTCGAGGCCTATTCGAACAGCGTATACGCGAACTGGCGGCAGGTAATCCGATGCTGGTAGCGGCAACCGAACCCATGCTTCGCGCGCGGGCAGCGCTGCGGCGAGAACTGGCAGGCATTGAACGCCATGTCCGCCGACTTGCCCATGACGATCCGGTCTGTCTGCGCCTAATGTCGATGCCCGGGATTGGTGTGGTCGTGGCACTGACCTACCGATCTGCGATCGATGATCCTGGTCGCTTCACATCCTCGAAAAAGGTCGGGCCGTGGGTCGGTCTGACGCCGTCTCGCAACCAGTCTGGCGAGCGCGACATCTCGGGCGGGATCACCAAGGCGGGCGACGTCAACCTGCGTCGTGCCCTGTGCCAGGCTGCCACCGTCATGATGCATCGCGGGCGGGCAACATGGCTGCGAACCTGGGCGGCGAAGCTCGCGCGCCGCCGGGGCGCCAAGCGCGCAATGGTTGCGCTGGCCCGACGTATCGCCGTGATCCTGCACCGGATGTGGAAGGATGACACCGACTTCCGCTTCGATACGCCGGTGCCTTATGCCGGTTGACGACACAGGTTCCAGACTGCTGCCCGCCTGATCGCGGGCCTTCGAGGTCCCCACGGGACGCGGTTCCGGTGATGCCGTGCTCAGGACTGATGCCGATCGAATCGAGCACGCCAATGAGATGGGCACATCGGAATTGCATTGAACCAGCATCATGTTGGCGGCCATCGCGCCGACCACGGACCGAAGCATGCACCCGGGGTGATCACAAAAGAAGGCCGCCGAATAGGGAAGCGGATCAACGGTTCAAAGGACAAGACCGCGGTTAAGCGGGACATTCGACATGTGCCAAAACCCTTGACTGGGACGCCCCCGTTACCGAAGTCCTGACCCTAGGTTGGGTGATGGGCGAGGGTACCCTGACCGCGCAGTCCTACATGTCACTAGCAGGGTGCTGAAGTCAGGCACTGTCCAGTCGAGGCCAACCAGCTGCAGTAGGCTCTCGACGAAGCCAGTCGTCTGACATACCGCCTTGGGCGGCGGGGCATTCCCGCCACCCAAAGGCTGCAATCCGCCCCGACAGGGCAATGCCGCAACGCCGAAGCAGGGCAGTTTCGCCGCCGCTTCCAACAAATGGCATTGTCTCATCAGCAACTCCAAGGCTAAAGTTGTGAAGCTCGCCTCGCTGTCCTGCGGTTACGGCGCCAAGTCACTACGCCGGCAGGCAGCTTTGGCCGGTTTCTGTGGATGCGATGCCGCGGCCTTGCAGGCCGCAATCCGCCCCTAGCGTCGCTTGCACATTCTGACTTCATACAGGACACCTGAGTTCAGGTAGGTTACGGCGGTAGCCTGCCCCCGCAACCAACGATTTTTGCGAAACCTCCGTAGCCCCCGCCGCGGAGGTTTTTGTATCCCCGGACCCATTCCGCAGAGATCGTCTGTTGCGCCCTCCCGCAACCAAAACAACCCGAGAATGCAGATTGTCCAACGCCTCGGCCTCCGAAAGGACGTCGGGGTTTTCGCTTTGAGTGGAAATCACGAGAATTTCGGCAAGATCGCCGCGGAGGCCGATCTCGACCTTGCCATCCGTCGGCGGGCGTTGCGGTGCTTCGGGAAACCCCTCCGGTCGAGGTGAGGGCCTGGATCCTGCGCGAGGCGGAGGCGCCGCGCCCTCCTGCGGCCCTTGTCCGAAGTCGCGAATCCCGGGGGGAGAGACACGATTTCCCGGCCCGCCTTCGGCGCAATAGTTTCGCTAATGCCTGATCCGTGAACATTCTCCTTTGCCGAGTTCGGGGCCTTCCCTCTAGCTGATGGGATACAGATCGCGCCCCTGCCACCCAACGCGAGCAGGTCCGGGCGCGTCCCAGTCAGGAGACCGCGACATGACGCCTAGGATGGTGTTGGAAGGCATTTACACCCCGGTGATCACCCCCTTCGCCGCGGATGGCGAGATCGACTTCGAGGCGCTCGCAGAGCTGGTCGAGCGTCTGGTCGAGGCCGGCGTGCATGGCCTGATCTCGGGCGGCTCGACCGGCGAGAACTATGCCGAGACGATCGAGGAGCGCCTCGCACTGGCGCGGTTCATCACCGAACGGGCGAAGGGCCGGGTGCCGGTCATCGTCGGCACCGGCGCGATGCGCACGCCCGATTCCATCGCGCTGGCCCAAGGCGCGCGCACGATGGGGGCCGATGCGATCCTTTTGGGCACGCCGCCCTATTCCGTGCCCACCGAGCGCGAGAATGCGCTCAATGCCCTCGCCATCGACCGCGCGGCCGATCTGCCGATCATCCTCTACAACTATCCGGGGCGGATGAGCGTCGAGATGGGGCGCGCGTTCCTCGACCGGGTGGGGCGCTCGCGCAACGTCATCGGCATCAAGGAAAGCTCGGGCGACATCAACCGGTTGCACCTTCTGGCCCGCGATTATCCCCATATCCAGACCAGTTGCGGCATGGACGATCAGGCGCTCGAGTTCTTCGCCTGGGGGGCGCGCAGCTGGATCTGCGCGGGCTCCAACTTCCTGCCCGAAGAGCACATCTATCTTTATGAGACCTGCGTCCTGCAGGGCGATTTCGCCACCGGGCGCCGGATCATGTCGGCGATGCTGCCGCTGATGCGGGTGCTCGAACAGGGCGGCAAGTTCATCCAATGCGTCAAGCACGGGGTCGAGATCACGGGCCTGCGCGCGGGGCCGATGCGCCCGCCGCTCAAGGGGCTCAACAAGGACGAAAAGCGCGAACTCGCACAGGTGATCCGCACGCTGAAGACGGCGGTGGCGGCGATCAAGGAAGGAAACTGACCATGGCCGATCTGCTGACCCGCGCGGAATACGAAGCGCTTGCCGCCGCGCTCGAGCTGCCCACCAATGCTTTCATCGACGGCTCGTTCCGTCCGGCGGCTTCGGGCAAGACCTTCCCCTCGACCAACCCGGCCACCGGCGTACCGCTGTGCGAGATTGCCGCCTGTGACGCGGCGGATGTGGATCTCGCCGTCGCCAAGGCGCGCGAGGCCTTCGAGGATGGCCGCTGGTCCAGGATGCATCCGGGCGCGCGCAAGGACGTGCTGATCCGTCTGGCCAAGCTGATGACGCGCAATGCCCGCGAGCTGGCGGTGATGGAGAGCGTGGACAGCGGCAAGACGATCTATGATTGCGAGACCGTCGACGTGCCCGAGGCGATCCATGTGATCAAATGGCATGCCGAGCTGATCGACAAGATCTATGATCAGCTCGCCCCGGCCTCGGACAACCACATGGCGATGATCGTGCGCGAGCCGGTCGGGGTGGTCGGTCTTGTGCTGCCGTGGAACTTCCCGCTCCTGATGCTGGCGTGGAAGATCGGCCCGGCGCTGGCGGCGGGCTGTTCGGTGGTGGTCAAGCCGGCGGCGGAGACCACGCTGACGGCGCTGCGCATGGCGGAACTGGCCCATGAGGCGGGCGTGCCGCGCGGCGTGTTCAACGTGGTCACCGGCTCGGGCGCCGAGGTGGGCGAGCCGCTCGGCCGCCACCCCGATGTCGACATGGTCTCCTTTACCGGCTCGACCGTGACGGGGCGGCGTTTCCTGCATTATTCGGCCGACAGCAATCTCAAGGAAGTCGTGCTCGAACTCGGCGGCAAGAACCCCTGCATCGTGCTCGACGATGCCGAGGATCTGGACGCGGTGGCGGCGCATGTCGTCAATGGCGCCTTCTGGAACATGGGCGAGAACTGCTCGGCGGCCTCGCGGCTGATCGTGCAATCGGGTGTCAAGGCGGCGCTCCTGGAACGGGTCAAGGCCCATGCCCGCGAGTGGATCGTCGGCGATCCGCTCGATCCGCAGGTGCGGGTGGGCGCGCTGGTGTCGCCCGTGCATTTCAGGAAGGTCTGCAGCTATCTCGAGGTGGCGAAGGCCGAGAAGATCCACCTCGGCGGCAAGATCATCGGCGAGGGGTTCATCGAGCCGACGATCGCCGAGGTCGGCGCGCGCGATGCGAAACTCGCGGTCGAGGAGATCTTCGGGCCGATCCTGACGGTGATCGAGGTGAGCAGCTTCGACGAGGCGATTGCGGTGGCGAATGACACCGACTATGGCCTTGCCGCCTCGATCTTCACCGCGAACGGCAAGCGGGGCCTGCGCGGGGCGCGGGCGCTGCGCGCGGGTACGGTGACGGTCAACAGCTTCGGCGAGGGCGACATCACCACGCCGTTCGGGGGCTACAAGCAGTCGGGTTTCGGCGGGCGCGACAACTCGATCCACGCGCATGACCAATACACCCAGCTCAAGACGATCTGGCTGGATCTGACCGATCACAGCGACGCTTGCGTCGACTGAGCGGGGGGCGCGATGAGCCGACATGACGCCAGACGCCAGCCGCGCTTCACAGGCCCGGCTGGCTGGGCCGCCATCCTCCCTTCCGAGCGGCGGCGGGCGGCCCTTTCGGGGCAGCAGGGATGCGACATCGCCATCGTGGGCGCGGGCTATGCCGGGCTTTCGGCGGCGCGCCGGCTCAAGCAGGTCGACCCGGGCCTCGACGTCGTCCTGCTCGAGGCGGCGCAGCTGGGCGAGGGGGGCACCGGGCGCAACTCGGGCTTCATGATCGACCTGCCGCACGAGCTGACCGCCTCGGGTTACGAGGGCGGCGGCGAGACGCGCGACCGGCAGCTGACCGCGCTGAACCGGCAGGCGATCGACTTCGCGGCCGAGGCGGTGGCGGATTACGCGCTGCCCGCCGGGACGTTGCAGCGCATCGGCAAGGTGAACGGCGCCGGCTCCGAAGTGGGGATGGCGGCGAACCATGCCTATGCCGGGCATCTGCAGGCCCTGGGGGAGCGGTTCGAGATGCTTGACGCGAGGGCCATGCGGGCCCTGACCGGCAGCGACTATTACCTCGGCGGGCTGTTCACGCCGGGCACGGCGCTGATCCAGCCCGCGGGCTATGCGCGCGGGCTGGCGACCGGGCTCGAACGCCGGGGGGTGCGCCTCTTCGAACGCTCGGGCGTGACCCGGATCGAGAGCGATGCCTCGGGCTGGCGGCTGAGCACCGCGGAGGGATCGCTGCGCGCTGAGCGGGTCATTCTCGCCAATAACGGGCATCTCGAAAGCTTCGGTTTCGAGCGCGGACGGCTCATGCACATCATGCTGAACGCCTGCATGACCGCAGAGCTGAGCCCCGATCAGATCCGCGCGCTTGGCGGAGCGGAAAGCTGGGGCATCACGCCGGCCGACCCGATGGGAACCACCGTGCGCCGGATCGGCCCGGCCCAGGGCGGCAACCGCATCGTCATCCGCCAGGGCGGCTATTACCGCCCCGAAATGGCGACGAGCGCGGCCGATCTGGCCCGCGTCACGCGCCGGATGCGGGAAAAATTCGAGGCGCGCTTTCCGATGCTGAAAGCGGTGCCCTTCGCGCAGGCGTGGTCGGGCCATCTGTGCCTGTCGCGCAATGCGGCCTCGGTGATGCGCGCGCTCGAGCCGGGGCTTTATGCGGCCTGTGTGCAGAATGGTCTGGGGACCGTCAGGGGCACGCTCTCGGGCATCGGCGCGGCCGAACTCGCCTGCGGGCTGCAAAGCGACATCACCCGGTATTTCGCCGCCGAACCCGCCCCCGCACGCCTGCCGCCACATCCGTTCGACACGATTGGCGCAAATGCCTATCTTCGGGTCAAGGAGTGGCAATCCCGCCGCGAGTGAGCCCATGCCGCCGACCATCAGACGCCGCCATCTGCCCTCGCTCGGGTCTTTCGCCACTTTCGAAGTGGCGGCGAAACACCTGAGCTTCACGCTTGCGGCGAAGGAGCTGAACGTGACCCAGGGCGCGGTCAGCCAGCAGATCCGCCTGCTCGAGACCGCGCTGGAAACCCCGCTCTTCATCCGCAAGCACAATGCGCTCGAGCTGACCGAGGCCGGCAAGGCGCTGCAGGAGGCGGTGACTTCGGGGCTCGACCGGATCACCGCGGGGGTCGCCGCGATTTCGGGCGCGGAGGAGCCGCAGGTCGTGACGATCTCGGCCACCGACGGCATGGCGCGGTTCTGGCTCGCGCCGCTCATCCGGTCCTTCCGGGCCGAGCATTCCGAGGTGGGCTTCGTCGTGCTTGCCTCGGATGCCAACGACACGCTGCGCAACTATGCGCAGGTCGATGTGGCGATCCTCTGTGGCAACGAGCGCTGCGAGGTGGGGGAGGAGCTGCATTTCCTGTTCCCCGAGGTGGCGCAGCCGGTGTGTAGCCCCGCCTATCTGAACGCCTACGGCCCGTTCGAAAGCGCCGAAAGCCTGAACGGCGCGAACCTGCTGCATCTGCACGACAGCCATTGGAGCGCCGATGCGATCGGCTGGCAGCCGCTTGGCTGGGCGGAATGGTTCCGCGCGCAGGGCGCGGTCTGGGCCAAGGCGCCCTCGAGTCTGGTCACCAACAAGGTGGGCCTGTTGATGGAGGCGGCGCTCGATGGCGAGGGGGTGATGCTGGGCTGGAACCACATGATCGCGCGCGACATCGCCGAGGGCAGGCTGGTCTTTGCGCACCCGGGCACGATCGGTGTGGGGCGGGGGAATTTCCTCAACTATCGCAAGGACGCGCTCCGGCGTCCGGCGGTTGCGCGCTTTGTCACCCATCTGCTCGGCGTGCTCGGTGCCGAAACCCGCTAGCGTCAAGGCCCCGGCCGCGGCTTGCCACAGTTTTTCTAATGCCCCGCCGGACGAAATTCTGGTTTGCCGCGAAAGCGCAGGCTCAGCGATAGTCTGAGAATTCCGAACGTCGCAGACTCGCGGACAACGCGGGCTGTGTTTCGGAGCGGGAGAAAACTTGTCGGTTCTGAAACCCGGACATGCCGTCGCAGGCTCTGCGGCGAAGGATGGCGCATGGTCCGGCGTCGGGGCCGCAGCAACGGACCAACAGCGGAGAAACAAATGCGGAAATTCCTCACCTCGATCTGTGCCGCGGCCATGGCGCTGGCCTTCGGCAGTGCCGCGCAGGCGCAGGACAAGGTCATCCACATGGGCACCATGTCCTGGGAAGACCTGACGCCGATCACCGGCATCACCCGGAAGGTGCTCGAGGACAAGGGCTACACCGTCGAGGTGACCGAGTTTTCGGAATGGGGCATCGCCTTTGCCGCGATGACCCGCGGTGACATCGACATCATGGCCTCGCAGACCGACTACGTGTCGCATGACTACTGGGTCAGGAACATGAACGCGCTGGAGAAGATCTCTCCGGTGTCGCACGGGCTCTATCAGGCGTTCGCCGTGCCCTCCTACGTGGACATTGCCAGTATCGAAGACCTCAACGCCAATGCCGACAAATTCGGCGGCAAGATCATCGGCATCGAGCCGGGCTCGGGGCTGATGCGCGACGCGGCGAGCGCGGTCGACGCCTACGCACTCGACCTCGAACTGGTCGAGGGCTCGACCGGCGCGATGACCGCCGCGCTGAAGGCCGCCGAGGATCGCGGCGAATGGATCGCCGTCACCGTCTGGCAGCCCTCGTGGATGATGCAGAAATTCGGCCTCAAGTTCCTCGAAGATCCGAAGGGCGTCTTCCCCGGGGCGCAAAGCTATTACTGGATCGGCACCAAGGGCTTTTCCGCGGAAAACCCCGGCGCGCGCGAGGCGATCGCCAGCGTCTATGTCCCGCTCGAGGACATCACCGCGATCAACTCGGCGGTGAACGACGGCAAGACCATGGATGAGGCGGTGGCCGACTGGGTCGGTGCGCATGCCGAGCTGATCGGTCGCTGGGAAGACATCAAGAGCGAATGATCTTCGACCCGGCCCGGCATGGCGCCGGGCCGGCTCCCTTCCTTCCAGGCACGAGAGCCCCCGAATGAACAGCGAAGCCCTCGACGTTTTGATTGATTGCCAGAACGTCTGGAAAATTTTCGGCGAGCGGTCCGAGGAGGCCATCAAGGCCATCCGTGAGCGCGGCTTGGCCAAGCGCGACGTGCTGCGCGACTACAACTGCGTGGTCGGCGTGTCCGACGCCAGCTTTCAGATCCGCAAGGGCGAGATCTTCTGCATCATGGGGCTTTCGGGCAGCGGCAAGTCGACGCTGGTGCGTCTGCTCAACCGTCTGATCGAGCCGAGCATGGGCAAGGTGGCGATCAAGGGGCGCGACATTTCCGCCATGGGGCGCAAGGAATTGCGCGAATTGCGGGCGCATGAGATCGGCATGGTGTTCCAGTCCGTCGCGTTGATCCCGGGCCGTTCGGTGCTCGACAATGCCGCCTTCGGCCTCGAGGTGCAGGGCGTGTCCCGGGGCGAGCGTCACAGGGTCGCGCTCGATGCGCTGTCGCGCGTGGGGCTCGCGGACTGGGCGCATCACCTGCCGCGTCAGCTCTCGGGCGGTATGCAGCAGCGCGTCGGTCTGGCGCGTGCGATCGCCTCCGACCCCGAGATCATCCTGATGGATGAGCCCTTCTCGGCGCTCGATCCGCTCATTCGCAAACAGCTGCAGGACGAGTTCCGCCAGCTTACGAAATCGCTCGGGAAATCGGCGGTTTTCATCACCCACGACCTCGACGAGGCGATGCGCATCGGCGACCGGATCGCCATCATGAAGGACGGCATGATGATCCAGCAGGGCACGGCGGAAGAGATCGTGCTGCACCCGGCCGATGCCTATGTCGCCGAATTCGTGGCCGGGATTTCGCGGCTGCATCTGGTCAAGGCGCATTCGCTGATGGGGCCGCTGTCCGGGTTCGCGCCCGAGGTGCTGTCGCGACTGCCGCGCAGCTCGCCCGAGACCGATGTGCAGGGGCTGATCGACCTGGTGCTTTCGACCCCCGATCAGGCCGTGGCCATCGCGGAGGCGGGCGAAGATCTTGGCGTGGTGACGGCGCGCGCGCTGTTGCAGGGCATTCGTGGCGAAGGCACTCCGGCAGCCGCCGCCCCGGTCGAGGATCTGGCCTGAGATGGTGTGGAAACAACAGATCAAGGCGTTTGACCAGGCCGTCGACGCGGGCATGACATGGATCGGCACGCATGGCAGCGCGGCCTTCTCGGCCTTGCGCGCGCTGCTCGAGGGCGGCTACGGCGGGCTTTTGTGGCTCTTGCAGCTGCCGCCGTGGTGGGGGCTCGCGCTGGGCTGCGGGGTGCTCGCCTGGCGCCTGGTCGGGCTGGGGTTCGCGCTGATCGCGACGGCGGGGCTGGCGCTTTGCTGGGCGATGGGGCTCTGGCGCGAAACGCTCGAAACGCTCGCGCTCGTGCTCTCGGCGACCACGATCGCGGTGCTCGTGGGCGGGCTCGTCGGGGTGCTGGCGGGCTACAACCCGCGCGTGGCGCGCGCCGTCGATCCGGTGCTCGACCTGATCCAGACGCTGCCGCCCTATCTCTACCTGCTGCCGGCGATCGCCTTTCTGGGCTATGGCCCCGCCACCGCCATTCTGGCGACCTTCATCGTGGCGGTGCCGCCGACCGTCAAACTGACCGCGCTCGGCATCGCGCGCACGCCGACCGAGTTCATGGAGCTTGGCGCCGCGACCGGCGCGAGCGGCTGGCAGACCTTCGCCAAGATCCGCCTGCCTTTCGCCGCGCGCTCGATCATGGCCGGGGTGAACCAGAGCCTGATGATGGCCTTCGGCATGGTGGTGATCGCGGGCATCGTGGGCTCCGGCGGGCTGGGGCAGACGATCTACGCCTCGGTGCGCACGCTCGACATCGCGAAATCGGTCGATGCCGCCATTGCCATCGTCGTGCTGACCATCGTGCTCGACCGGATCAGCCAGAACGCCACGAAGGAGACCCGCTGATGGCCGCGCCCGTTCCCATGTTTTCGCCCGGCGCCTCGGTCGCGCAGGCGATCGACTGGCTCAATATCCATGCGCATGGCCTGTTCGCGGCGATCGGCGGGGCCGTGGAGGCCGTGATCGGCGGCGCCGAGGATGCGCTGCTTCTGCCCGCGCCCTGGCTGATGCTCGCGGTGGTCGTCGCGCTTGCCGCCTACGGTTACGGGCTGCGCTACGGGGCGCTTGCCGCCGCGAGCCTCGGATTGTGTCTGGCCGCGGGCATGTGGAAAGAGGCGATGCAGACCATCGCGCTCGTCAGCGTCTCGGTCACGGTCTCGATCCTCGTCGCCTTTCCGCTGGGGCTGTGGGCGGCCCGCAGATCGCGCGTCGAGGCCGTGTTGCGCCCCGTGCTCGACATCATGCAGACGGTCCCGCCCTGGGTCTATCTCATTCCGGCGGTGATGATTTTCAGCCTGGGCAAGGTGCCCGCCTTGATCGCGACGGTGGTCTACGGCATCCCCCCGATGCTGCGCATCACCACGCTCGCCTTCAAGGAGGTGCCGCATGAGCTGATCGAGCTCGGCCGGGCCTCGGGGGCGAGCTTCTGGCAGATCCTGGGCAAGCTCGAAATTCCCGCGGCGCGCAAGACGCTTCTGGTCGGGCTGAACCAGACGATCCTGCTCTCGCTGGCGATGGTGGTGCTGGCCGGGCTCGTGGGGGCGGGCGGCCTGGGGGCCGAGGTCACGCGCGGGCTCACGCGGATGGAAATGGGGCTTGGCCTGCGCGCGGGCCTGTCGATCGTGGCTGTCGCGATCTTGCTTGACCGCTTCTCGCGCCGCGTGTTTGGGTGACGGGCATTGGCAATGCTCGACAGCATGAAGGACAGCATGACCGGCAACGATCCCATCGTTCCGCTTGGCGCCGCGTATTTCCCGCTTCCGGCGGGGCGGCCGACGCGCGCCTATGCTTTCATTCTGGTGCCGGGGTTCACGCTGCTCGCCTTTTCCTCGGCGGTCGATCCGTTGCGCATTGCCAACCAGCTGGCGCAGCAGCCGCTGTACCGGTGGCGGCTGATGTCGGAAACGGGAGAGCCGGTCGCCAGCTCGTCGGGCATTTCGGTTTGCGTCGACGGTCCGCTCGGGCCGGTGGATCGCGGCACGCCGATCTTTGTCTGTGCGGGCAATCCGCCCAGGGCGGCCGCGAGCCCGAAGGTCGTCGCCGCAATCGCGCGCCACGCCCGTTTCGGCGGGGCGGTCGGCGGCATTTGCACCGGCGCCCTGTCGCTTGCCGCGGCCGGTTTGCTGGGCGAGCGCCGCTTCACGCTGCACTGGGAAAACCAGCCTGCCTTCTGCGAGGAATTCCCGACGCTCACCCCCACCGTCAACCGTTTCGAAGTGTCGAACGGGGTGATGACCTGTGGCGGCGGCGCGGCCTCGACCGACATGATGCTGGCGCTCATCGCCGAGGATCACGGCGCGGAATTCGCGGCGATGGTTTCGGAAATGTGCCTGCGCAAGGTGATGGTCGGCATCGAACAGGAGCAGCGCAGCTCGATGTCGGTGCTGATCCGGTCGCGCAACCCGGGGCTCTTGCGGGTCGCCAATCTGATGGCCGAACATATCGAGGATCCGCTGCCGCTCGATGAACTGGCGCGCGCGGCGGGGTTCTCGCGGCGCCATGTCGAGCGGATGTTCGTCTCGGTGACGGGCGAGACGCCGGGCGATTACTATCGCGGGCTGCGGCTCGATCGCGGGCGCAATCTGCTGTCGACGACGAACATGAGCCTGATCGAGGTGGCGCTGTCCTGCGGTTTCGGCTCGGTCGCGCATTTCTCGAAGAGCTTCAGGGCCCGCTTCGGCGTCGCGCCGACCAAGTTCAACCGCTCGATCAAGGCGGCGCGCCCGTCGACCGGTTGAGGGCGCCCGCCGGGGCGCCCGCCGCGTCAGACGGGCTTTGCCATGCGCTGCGTCAGCCAGTCGGGATCGACCTCCGGGACGGAGGAGAGGAGCAGCTCGGTATAGGGATGATGCGGCGGCTGGAAGACGTCCCGCTTCAGCCCCTGTTCGAGCACTTCGCCGCGGCGCATGACGACGACGTCGTCGGCGATGGCCCGGACCGTCGAGAGGTCGTGGGTGATGAACATGTAACTCAGGCCGAGCTCGCTCTGGAGCCGCTCGAGAAGCCGCAAGATCCCTTCCGCCACGAGCTGGTCGAGCGCGGATGTCACCTCGTCGCAGATGATGAGGCGCGGCTCGGCGGCCAGCGCGCGGGCGATGCCGATCCGCTGCTTCTGACCGCCCGACAATTCGCCCGGGAAGCGGTCGATGAACCCTGCGGGCTCGAGCTCGATCAGATCCAGCAGCGCGCGGATCCGCCGATCGAGCGCCTTTCCCCGAAGCCCGAGATACATCTGCAGCGGCCGCCCGATCAGGTCGCGCAGCCGCAGCTTCGGATTGAGCGCGGTATCGGCCATCTGATAGATCATCTGGATCTGGCGCAGCTGCGCGCGCGTGCGCTTGCGGTAGTCGAGGGGCAGGGGGGCGCCGTCGAACCAGACCTCGCCCCGGCGCGGCGGAAGCAGCCCCGTGATCATCCGCGCGGTCGTCGATTTCCCGCTGCCGCTTTCGCCGACGACGGCGACGGTGCGCCCGGCGTGAAAGCTCAGGCTGACATCCTTGACGATGTCGAGCCCGCCATATCCCGCCGTGGCGTTGCGTAATTCGAGCAGCGGTTTCGCGTCCGCCGCCAGCGGTTTCTCGGCGCGCGCATGGTTGCGCACCGCCCAGAGCGATCGGGTGTAATCCTCGCGCGGGGCGGCGATCATGCTGCGGGTGTCGGCCTCCTCGACCTCGGTGCCGCGCAGCAGCACCTTGATCCGGTCGGCCATCTGCGCCACCACGCCGAGGTCGTGGGTGATGTAGATCGCCGCGGTCTGGAATTGCTCGACCACCTCGCGGATCGCGGCCAGCACCTCGACCTGCGTCGTGACGTCGAGCGCCGTCGTCGGCTCGTCGAAGATGATCAGATCGGGGCGGCAGGCCATCGCCATCGCCGTCATCGCGCGCTGCAACTGCCCGCCCGAGACCTGATGCGGATAGCGAAAGCCGATCGTCCCGGCATCGGGCAGATGCATCCGGCGATAAAGGTCGATGGCGCTTTGCCGCGCCGTCGCGCGATCGCTGGTGCCATGTTGCACCGGCGCCTCGCAGAACTGGTCGATCAGCCGATGCGCGGGGTTGAAACTCGCCGCGGCCGATTGCGCGACATAGGCGATGCGGCGGCCGCGCAGGTCGCGCCTTGTCGCCTCGGAGGCCGCGCGCAGGTCGATCCCGTCGAAGTCGATCTGCCCGCCCGAGATCCGGCACCCGCCGCGGGTATAGCCCATCGCGGCCAGCCCCAGCGTCGATTTGCCCGCCCCGCTTTCGCCGATCAGGCCAAGCACCTCGCCGCGGCGCAGGGTCAGATCGACCCCCTTGATGATCGGCTTCCAGCCCTCTTCGGTGCGCCCCTCGATCTCGACGCCGCGCATCGACAGAAGGATCGGCTTGGCGGATTTATCTGTGCTCATGACCTCACTCCTTGAGCCCGCTGGCGCGATGCAGCATCCAGTCGACCACGAAATTGACCGCCAGCGTCAGCATCGCGATGGCGCCTGCCGGCAAGAGCGGCGTGATGTCGCCAAAGGTGATCAGCGCCGCGTTCTCGCGCACCATCGCGCCCCAGTCGGCCAGCGGCGGCTGGATGCCCACGCCGAGGAAGCTCAGCGCCGAGATGGCGAGGAAGACGAAGCAGAACCGCAGCCCGAATTCGGCGACCAGCGGCGCCATGACATTGGGCAGGATCTCGCGGGTGATCAGCCGCCACAGCCCCTCGCCGCGCAGCCGCGCCGCCTCGATATAGTCGAGCACGACGATATTCGCCCCGACCGACCGCGCCAGCCGGAACACCCGCGTCGCATCCACCGTCGCGATCACCAGGATCAGCGTGGCGATCGAGGTGCCGAAGATCGTCAGCAGCAGCAGGAAGAAGATCAGCGAGGGGATCGACATCAGGATGTCGACGAGCCAGCTCAGCGCCTGATCGAGCCAGCCGCCGATCGTCACCGCCAGAAGCCCGAGGATCGAGCCAGCCGAAAAGGCCAGAAGCGTCGTGGCAAAGGCGATCCCGACCGTGTTGCGCGCGCCGAAGATCAGCCGGGTGAACATGTCGCGCCCGAGGCTGTCGGTGCCGAGCAGATGCACCGCATCCCAGGGCAGGAACTGATCGCCGACGATCTCGCGCTCGGCGAAGGGGGCGATCATCGGTGCGAAGACGGCGGCCAGGACATAGATCACGATCACCAGGAGGCCGAGGCTCGCGGTCAGCGGCGCGCTGCGGATGCCGCGCGCCATCGGTCCGGGCAGGATCGCCCCGGCCAGCGCCCGAAAGAGCCAGCCCGCGCCGAGCATCCCGATGACGGTCGCGGCACCCCAGAAAAGGAAGGTCAAAACGGTCATCCGGGGCTCACTTCCGATGCACGAGACGGGGGTTGGACAGCGTCGCCAACACGTCCGCGGTCAGGTTCAGCAGCACATAGGCCGCCGCGAAGATCAGGCAGATCGCCTGCACGACCGGGAAATCCCGCTTGGCGACGCTGTCGACCATGAGCTGCCCGAGCCCCGGATAGACGAAGACCACCTCGATCACGACGACGCCGGTCACCAGATAGGCGAGGTTCAGCGCGACCACGGTGATGATCGGCGAGAGCGCATTGGGCAGCGCGTGGCGCAGGATGATCCGCATCGGATGGATGCCCTTGAGATGGGCCATCTCGATATAGGGCAGCGCGAGCAGGTTGATGATCGCAGCGCGCGTCATCCGCATCATATGCGCGCTCACCACCAGCGTCAGGCTCAGCGCGGGCAGAAAGGCGCGATAGAGCGCCTCGGCCAGCGTGGTCGTGGGGTCGATCCGCGCCATCGACGGAAAGAGGCCGGTCTGCGCGAGCAGGAAGATCAGGATGTAGCCGACGAAGAACTCGGGAAAGGAGATCGCCGTCAGCGCGACCGCATTCGAGGTGCGATCGAAGATCGAATTGCGAAACAGCGCCGCGGCGAGGCCGAGGGCGATCGACAGCGGCACGGCGATTGCCGCCGCATAGACCGCGAGGAACAGCGTATGGCCGAGGCGCGTCGCGATCAGGTCGGCGACCGGTCGCCGGTTGGCGAGCGACGATCCGAAATCGCCGTGCAGCGCGCCGAGGAGCCAGTCGAGATAGCGCCTATGCGCGGGCAGATCGAGCCCGAGTTCGTGCCGGAATGCGGCGACGGTCTCGGGCGTCGCGGATTGCCCCAGAATGTTATGCGCCAGGTCGCCCGGCAACATCTCGGTCGCGCCGAAGATGACGACCGAAATCACGAAGAGCGTCACCAGGCCAAAGCCCAGCCTGCGCAGTATCATCCACCAGATCACGGACACCGGCTGTCTCCTGTCTTGCTGGCCATGGCGTTTGGAACCCGACCGCATCTTTGGCGGGGGGCGGCGGAAAGGCCCGGCCCCGGGGGGAGGCCGGGCGCGACATCAGGCTTTCCACCAACGCTTGATGAAATGGCCGCCGTCCATCTCCCAGCCGCCGCCATATTGGCCATTGGTCGCGACGCCATCCGAGAGCAGCATCGCCTCCTGCGCGAAGGCGGGCACGAGCGAGCCGCCCTGCGCGGCGATGATCGACTGGATGTCGCTGTATTGCTGGCGGCGTTTCGCCTCGTCGCTTTCGGCGCGGGCGGCGACGATCAGCTGATCGAGCTGTTCGAGGCGGATGTGGCTTTCGTTCCACTCGGCCGAGGAGAGATAGGCGATCGAGAGGATGAGATCCTCGACCGGGCGCGAGCCCCAGTTGCTCAGGCACCAGGGTTTGGCGAGCCAGACATTCGACCAGTAGCCATCGTTCGGCTCGCGCGCGACGGTGATGTTCACGCCGATCTGCGCCGCGCTTTCCGACAGCAGCACCGCCGCATCGACCGCGCCGTTGAAGGCCGCATCGGCGGCCGAGAGCGTGACCGAGGGCGTGCCGAGGCCCGATTTCTCCAGGTGATAGCGCGCCTTGTCGAGATCGTATTCGGCGGCGGTGATCGCGGGGTCGTGGAAGCGGAAGCCCGGGCCGATCGGATGATCGCTGCCGATCGTGCCAAAGCCGTAAAGGATCTTGTCGATGAATTCCTGCCGGTTCAGGGCGTATTTCATCGCCATGCGGAAATCGGCATTGTCGAAGGGGCCGACATCCATCTGCATCGGCATCGTGTAATGCAGGTTCGATTGCGCCGTTTCGACCCGGACACCGGGCGCCGCGCCAAGGCGCTTGGCCAGTTTCAGCTCGGGGCGGTTGATGACATCCACCTCGCCGCTGAGCAGCGCGTTCTGCCGCGCGGTATTGTCAGCGATCACATAGATCATCGCCTCGTCGAAATGGCCGAGATCGCCCTGTTGCCAGGCGTTCGGGTTGCGGATCAGCCGGGCGCTGATGCCGGGCTCGAAGCTTTCGAGCTGGTAGAGGCCGGTGCCGGTCGCCGTCGTCACATCGGCCTTGCCGTCGACCACTGGAACGATCGCCACGTGATAGTCGGTGAGCACATAGGGCAGGTCGGCATTGCCGTTTTCCAGCGTGATGACGATCGTGTCGCCGCCATCGGCCGAGATGTCGGTCACGTTGGAAAACAGCCCCTTCGCCCCCGATTTGCTGGCCTCGCCGCGATGCAGGTTGAGCGAGCCGATGACGTCCTCGACGCTCAGCGACTTGCCGTTCGCGAACTCGACCCCGCGGCGCAGCCTGAAGCGCCAGACCCTGGAATCGGGCGAGGATTCCCAGCTTTCCGCCAGCGCCGGCGCCAGCGTGTTGCCATAGCCGACGTCGATCAGATGGTTGCGGATCGCATGCGAGACCGAGATCATGAAGGTGTCGTTGAAGGTGGTCGGATCGAGCGAGTCCGAGGAGGATCCGCCGATCAGCCCCGCGCGCAGCAGCCCGCCGCGCTGCGGCGTCGCCGCCTGTGCCCGCGTCCAGAGGCCCGAGGCGGCGCCGGTGCTCACGCCGAGTGCCAGCGCGGCTTGCATGAACCCCCGCCGGGAGAGCTGTTTGCCGGCGAGGATGCGCGTCAGTCGTTCCGAAGCTTCCATTTTTATCTCCCTGTTTTCGTTTGTTTTATGGGTGGTCTGCGGTGCTCAGACGGATTGTCCGAGCACCCGGCCTTCGTAGATCGCCGCGACGGCGAGCCGCGGCGACAAGGCGTCTCCGATCAGATCGGGGCGCGCCGCGCCGCCCTGGCTCAGAAGGTCGTCATGGAGCCAGGTATCCGCGGTGTTGGTCGTGGCGAGCACCAGCGTGTCGGCCTCGAGGAAGGTCTCGCGGCCGTCCAGAAGGCTGCGGATCACCGCGCCCCTGCCGGTCCATTCGGTCACGGCGCTTTCGGTCACCCAGCTCGAGCCGGCCTTCTTCAGCCGCGCACGGGCGGGCTTGTCGCTTTCGGTGCGGCGCAGGAAATAGCCCGGCTGCGCCCAGCCGGTGACGATCGTCACCCGATGGCCGCGCGCCGAAATTTCCAGCGCGGTGCCGAGGCCCCGCCAGTCGCCGGTGTCGTCGACCAGGACCACATGCGGACCGAGCCTGGCCGCGCGTGTCAGCACCTCCTCGACCGAGCAGACATTGGGCAGCGCGACGCCGGGCATCACGTCGATCTCGGGCGCCGCGCGCTGAAAGCCGGTGCCGGTCGGCTGCGAGCCGGTCGCGACGATCACCCGGTCGGCGCCATGGGCGGCGACGTCCTCGGCATCGGCGGGGGTGTTCAGATGGACGGTCACGCCGAGCCGCTCCAGCTGCCGTTCGTACCAGCCGATCAGATCGAGGATCTGCTCGCGGCGCAGTTGCAGCCCGGCCAGACGGAACTGGCCGCCCAGTTGCGGCGCCGCCTCGAGCAGCGTGACCTTGTGGCCGCGTTCGGCCGCGACGCGGGCGGCCTCGAGGCCGGCGGGGCCGCCGCCGACGACGAGAACGCTTTGCGGGGCGTCGCTCGGGGCGAAGCTGTCGCCGCCCCATTCGAATTCGCGCCCCGCCGAGGGGTTCACGAGGCAGGAGATCCAGTAATCGCGCGAGCGCCGGCCCCAGCACATCTGGTTGCAGGAGATGCAGGGGCGCACATCGGCGTCGCGCTGGGCCGCGACCTTGGCGACCCAATGCGGATCGGCGATCTGGCCGCGCACGATGCTGACCATGTCGGCCTGACCCGAGGCGATTACGGCATTGGCGTTCTCGGGCGTGCGGACATGGCTTTCCGCCTGGATCACCGTGTGCTTGCAGACCGATTTCAGCGCCTCGGCATAGGGCGCGCCCAGCTTGTCGGCATAAAGGAAGCCCGGGATCACCGCGGAATGGTCGAAATAGCTGCCGGTGCCGCAGCTGATGTAATCCACGAGCGCCCGGCGGTCATGCCATTCGCAGACCTCCTGCAACAGCTCCGAGGTCATCGCCACCTTCACCGAGGGATCGGCGCTGACCGCCATGCCGAGGATGAACTCCTCGCCCACCGCCTTGCGGATGCGCGCGGTCAGTTCCGTGGTGAAACGCATCCGGTTCTCGAAGCTGCCGCCCCAGCGGTCGTCGCGCCGGTTGGTCCAGGGCAGCCAGAATTGTTCGAGCAACGAATTGTAGGGGCCGAACAGCTCCACCCCGTCGAAGCCGCAGGCCCTGGCGCGCAGCGCCGCCTGAACGAAGGCCTCGAGCGTCTCCTCGATCTCGGCCTCGCTCATCCGGTGGCTGCCGTCGCCATCGTGGAACGAGGGCATCCCCGAGGGCGACCAGCTTTCGCGATAGGAGAGGTCGTAATCGCCGTGCTGGCCGACGTGATAGAGCTGATGGATCATCACCGCGCCCTCGGCCTTGCAGGCCTCGGTGATCCGCCGGAACCCGTCGATCACGGCATCGTCGCCATGACGGAAGTTCCCGCGCGTCAGCCGTGCGGTCGCGTGAACCGGCATCGGCTCCACCACGATCATCGCCGCCCCGCCGCGCGCGCGTTCGAGGTAATAGCCGAGATGGCGCGCACCGGGCAGGCCGTCTTCGGCCATGTTGGCGGTATGCGCGCCGAAGTTCACACGGTTGCGCAGCACCTTGTGGCGCAGCGGCAGGGGCTCGAACAGTTTGGGGTAGGAATTTGAGAGCATCGCGCAGGGCAATCCACTTGGGTTTCGGTCAGCGGTGATGCTATCGCCTGCGCAGATTTCAGATTGTGGTTTTGATACATTCCACATAACGTCTGGATCAGAGATGACGATTTCCGGCCCGCATGACCCCCGTCCAGCCGATCAGCGCCCCCGCCCAATCCGCCCAACATGTCGAGGCGCCCTATCTGCGGGTCGGGATTCTGCTCTGCCCGGATTTCACCCTGACCCCGATGGCGAGCTTCACCGACGCGCTCCGCCTGGCCGCCGACCGCGAGGACGAGAGCCGCCAGATCCATTTCGCCTGGGATTTCATTCCGGCGGGGCCGGCGCCGCTCAGGGCCAGTTGCGGGCTCGAACTCTTGGCCACGGGCAGGCTGGACGATCCGGCCGAATATGGCTGCCTGGTGGTTTGCGGGGGGCTCCTGCGCAGTCTTCCCGAGGTCTTGCCCGAGGTTCACGGCTATCTGCGCGCGGCGGCGGCGCGCAACATCCCGATCGTCGGGCTGTGCACCGGCAGTCTGGTTCTGGCCGAGGCGGGGCTGCTCGACCGGCGGCGGTGCGCGACCCATTTCAACGTGCTGGGCAGTTTCGTCGAGCGCTTTCCCAAGACGCAGCCGGTCTCGACGGAGAACTACGTCATCGACGGCAATATCATCACCTGCCCGGGCAGCGTCGTCGCCATCGAGGTCGCCGCGCATCTGATCGCCCGGTTCAGCGAAAGCGGCCGCGCGCGCAAGGCGCTGAACTATCTCCTGTTCAAGCCGGAGGAGACGCGCATCACGCTGAAGGCGAAGCCATATGCCGAGGCGCTCGAGGCGGCGTCGAAGCTGACGATCGAGGCGGTGCAGGTGATGGAATTCCGACTGGATTCGCCCTGTTCCATCGCCGCCCTCGCGAAATCCCTGAACACCTCGCGGCAGCAGTTGAACCGCGCCTTCCTGCAGGATCTGAACAGCTCGCCCGCCGCCTTCTGGCGCAAGATCCGCATGCTGGCGGCGCGCGAACAGCTTCTGGGGCATCGCCGGACGGTCACCGAAATCGCCTTTGATGTCGGCTTTTGTGACGCCGCTCATTTCTGCAAGACCTTCAAGGCCTATTTCGGTTTGCCGCCGCAGGAATACCGCCGGCGGGGGGCCGGGCGGGTGCCGTCGCAGGGCGGGGCGCGCTGAGCCGGGCGCCGCGCCGCGCCGGGGATCGGCGGCGGCCAGCGGCCGGGCGCATGGCTGGACAAACCGGCGCGGCGCGCGATAAGCCGGTGCCGATGGGCCTGCCGACGGGATGCGGCCGGCCCGGGGATCCGGCGGTTTGCCCCGGCTTCGATCCCGTCTTCTCCGTTCTCGGGAAAAGGAAGTCTTTCATGCAGGCCACGATACTGACCTATGACGAGAACGTCGCGCTCCTGAGCTGGGCGGGGGTGATCGCGGCGCTGCGGCACGGGCATCGGTGCCCCCCGCCGCAACAGGGCGACATCCTGCTGGGGGGCGCCCAGGGCCAGTTGCTGACGCGCGCGGCGCATATCGAGGGGCTGGGCTTCGCGGTCAAGGCCGACAGCATATTCCCCGGCAACGCCCGGTTCGACCGGCCCTCGGTCCAGGGGGCGGTGCTGCTCTACGATCCCGATTTCGGCGCGGTGCAGGCGATCATCGAAAGCCGGCTGGTCACCCAGTACAAGACCGCCGCCGATTCCGTTCTCGGGGCGCTTTGCCTGGCGCGGCCGGACAGCCGCCGCTTGCTGATCATGGGGGCAGGGGCGGTGGCCGAGACCCTGGCGCGCGCCTATGACGCCGCTTTCCCGGGGCTCGCGCAGATCGCGATCTGGTCGCGCCGCCCGGATCAGGCCGAGGCCCTGGTCGAGAGGCTTGGCGATCTGCGCGCCGAGGTGAGCGCGACGACCGAAGCCGCCGAAAGCGCGGGACGGGCCGATATCATCTCGACGGCGACGATGGCGCGCGACCCGATCCTGCCGGGGGACTGGGTGCGGCCGGGCACCCATGTCGATCTGGTCGGGGCCTTCACCCCGGAGATGCGGGAATCCGACGATGCGCTCGTCGCGAAATCCGTCGTCTATGTGGATTTCATGGGCACCGTCATGGACCGCATCGGCGATGTGATGGCGCCGATCGCCTCGGGGGCGATCCCGCGCGACCATATCCGCGGCGATCTCTATGCGCTGCTGGCGCCCGGCGGTGTGCATCGCAGCTCGGCCGAGCAGATCACCCTGTTCAAGAATGGCGGCGGGGCGCATCTCGACCTCATGGTCGCGCATCACATCGCGCAGGTCGCGGCCGCGGCGCGCGCCTGAGCGCCCCGTTCCGCCCCGGGGAAGGGGCGCGCGGGGGGCTTATTCGGGGCTGAAATCGTGCTGCGCGTGGAACCGGGCGATCTCGCGCGGGGCGGGTTCGACGCCGGTGAAGATCTGCACATAGGCCGGAATGCGCGCCATGCGCAGGGCGATATCTTCCTGCAATTGCATCGAGATATAGCCGATCTGCGTCAGATAGACGGTGCGCGCGCGCGTCTGCGCGTCGATGTCCGAATGCCCCCATTTGTGGAACATCTCGATCAGCGCGGCGATGCGGCGGGCGTCCTCGGTGTGCAGGCGCGCCATGATGCCCGCGTCCTGCAGCGCCCAGGACCGGATCGCGAATTCCAGCCGGCTGTCGAAGGCCTTGTCGCCGATGAAGGCGCCGATGACGTTCAGCATCGCTTCGGCCTCGGTCTCGGCGAAGGCGCTGCAGGCGGCGATCATCCCCTCCGAGGTGCGCCCGACCCAGCGCTCGGCGAGCGCGGTGAGCAGGCTCTCGCGGTCCTTGAAATGCCAGTAGAAGCTGGTCCGCGCGATTCTGAGCCGCTTCGACAGGGGCTGGATGCGCACGGAATCGATCCCGCTCTCGATCAGCAGCTCATGGGCCGCGTCGAGCCAGACATCGCGCGAGCCGCGCCAGCCGGTTTCGGGAATCTCCTCGGTCATGTCCGAAGTCATAGAGAAGCCCTCCGGCTTTGCAACAGAGGTCATCCCGGGGGGAGGCGGCCGCGTGCCAGTGCCGCGGCGAGCCCGCTTTGCAGCGCGCCGGAAAAGCCGTCCTCGTCGGCGCGGTTCAGCCCGGCCGCCGTGATCCCGGCATAGTCGCGGAAGGTCGCGAGCAGATCGGGCGCCGTCTCGATCCGCCCCTTCAGCATCGCGCCGCCGTCGCAGACGATCGCCTCGACCGCGCGGCGCGCGACCGCCTCGGGCAGGCCCTGCGCGCGGGCGAAGTCCAGCAGGGCGGTGGCCATCAGCGCGGGATAGGCCGGCCCCGAGCCGGGCAGCACCGCCATCACGTCGAGATGCGCCTCGCACGTCATCTCGTCGCTGTCGCCGATGCAGCCCAGGATCCGCGCCACGATGTCCTTGTCGGCCGCGGTGACCCCGGGTCCGGCAAACCACGGCGAATAGGAGCGCCGCTCTTCGGCCAGCGCATTGGGCATCGCGCGCACGATCCGCCCGCCCGAGCCCGCCAGCTCGGCCAGCGGCACCATCGCCATGACCGAGATCACGAGCCGCCCCGGCGCCTGCAGCCGCAGCGCGGGCCAATCCTGCGGGCGCACCGCGACGATGACGATATCGGAGCGCTCGACCAGCTCCGCCACATCGGCCGCCCAATGCACCGCCGCCTGGCCCAGATAGTCGGGCTGCGCCCCGCGCCGGATCAGCACGGTGAGATGATCGGCCGGGACGAGCCCGCGATCGAGCAGGGCGCGCCCCAGCGCCGATCCGATCCATCCAAGCGCTCCGATCAGTCCGATCTTCATGCGATTGCCCCCGATTGCCCTGGCCCGGCCGGTCGTCAAGCGCGGCCAGCCCGTACCCGGCTTAGGGGGCGCGTCGCAGCCCGGCAAGAAAAATGTTCATCTGAAAACGTGTAAAGTTCATGAATGAACTCAATATTGACACATGTGAACATTTCATCCTAACTCGGACCTGTCCCAGCCCATCAGGTGAGCGCCATGTCCAACGACCCGCTGTTGCAGCCCTATAAACTGAAGCATCTGACGCTTCGGAACCGAATCATGATCACCAGTCATGAGCCGGCCTATCCCGAGGACGGGATGCCGAAGGAGCGCTATCGCGCCTATCACGTCGAACGGGCGAAGGCGGGGGTCGCGCTGACGATGACGGCGGGCTCGGCCTCGGTCGCGCAGGACAGCCCGCCGGTGTTCAACAACATCCTCGCCTGGAAGGACGAGGTCGTCGGCTGGATGAAGCAGCTCGTGGACGAATGCCACGACCATGGCGCGGCGGTGATGATCCAGCTGACGCATCTCGGCCGGCGGACCCGCTGGGACAAGGCCGACTGGCTGCCCGTCGTCGCGCCCAGCCACGAACGCGAGGCGGCGCATCGCGCCTTTCCCAAGCGGATGGAAGACTGGGACATGGCGCGCATCATCGGCGATTTCGCCGATGCGGCGGAGCGGATGAAGGCGGCGGGCGTCGACGGGATCGAGCTCGAGGCCTATGGCCATCTGCTCGAACAATTCTGGTCACCCCTGACCAACGACCTCGAGGCGCCCTATGGCGGCAGCCTGGAAAACCGGCTGCGCTTCACCCTCGATGTGCTGGGCGCGATCCGCGCGCGCTGCGGCGCGGATTTCATCGTCGGCCTGCGCTACACCGGCGATCAGGATCTGCCCGGCGGCATGACCCGGGCCGAAGGCATGAGCATCAGCCAGAGGCTGAAGGCGAGCGGCCTCGTCGACTTCCTGAACGTGGTCAAGGGCCATATCGACACCGATCCGGGGCTGACCGACCTGATCCCGATCCAGGGCATGCGCAACGCGCCGCATCTCGATTTCGCCGGTGAAATTCGCGCGGCGACGGGCTTTCCGACCTTCCATGCCGCGAAGATCCCCGATGTGGCGACCGCGCGCTATGCGATCGCCTCGGGCAAGCTCGACATGGTGGGGCTGACCCGCGCCCACATGGCCGACCCCCATATCGTGCGCAAGATCGTCGAGGGCCGCGAAGACGACATCCGCCCCTGTGTCGGCGCGAATTACTGTCTCGACCGGATCTATCAGGGCGGCATGGCGTTTTGCCTGCACAATCCGGCGACCGGGCGCGAAGCGACGATGCCGCAGACGATCCCCCCCGCGACGCGGCAGAAACGGATCACCATCGTCGGCGCCGGTCCTGCCGGCATGGAGGCCGCCCGCGTCGCCGCCGAGCGCGGCCATGCCGTCACCGTCTTCGAGGCGGCCGATCGGCCCGGCGGCCAGATCCGGCTGACCGCGCAGGACGAGCGTCGTCGCGAGATGATCTCGATCATCGCCTGGCGTCAGGCCCAATGCGAGAAACACGGCATCGCGTTCCGCTTCAACACCTATGCCGAGGCCGAGGACGTCCTTGCGACGAAGCCCGACGAGGTGATCGTCGCGACCGGCGGGCTGCCGCATACCGAGGTGCTGTCGGAGGGCAACGATCTCGTGGTTTCGGCCTGGGACATCCTGTCGGGCGACGTGAAGCCCGGGCGCAACGTGCTGATCTTCGACGATGCGGGCGACCATGCGGCGCTGCAGGCGGCGGATCTGATCTCCGCCACCGGCGCCGCGGTCGAGATCGTGACCCCCGATCGCAGCTTCGCGCCCGAGATCATGGCGATGAACCTCGTGCCCTACATGCGCAACCTGCAAGGCCGCGACACCACCTTCACCGTCACCTGGCGGCTGATCTCGGTGGTGCGCGACGGCAACCAACTGCGCGCCACGCTGGGCAGCGACTACGGCGACGTCACGCGCGCGCGTCTGGTGGATCAGGTCGTCGTCAACCACGGGACGCGGCCGCTCGACGAGCTTTATTTCGCGCTGAAACCCGCGTCGTCGAACCTCGGCGAGGTCGATTACAAGGCACTCACGACGGGCGGCACGCAGGCAGTGGCGCGCAACGCCGAGGGGCAATTCCGCCTGTTCCGGATCGGCGATGCCGTCTCGGCGCGCAACACCCATGCCGCGATCTATGATGCGCTGCGGCTGGTGAAGGATCTCTGAGAAACCGCGGGCCGCGGAAACTGTCGCGCGCCGATCCGGTGCGCGACACCTCCGGGGCCGCGATTTGCCGTCTCAGAAGCGCTGGGCCGCGAAGGGGGCGAGCGAGATCGCCGGTGCCCGCCGCGCCACGAGGCTTGCAACGAGCTCGGCGGTGCCGGCGGATTGGGTCAGCCCCAGATGGCCGTGCCCGAAGGCGTAGATCACCCGTTCGGCGCCGGGCGCGCGCCCGATGACCGGCAGGCTGTCGGGCAGCGAGGGGCGGAACCCCATCCATTGCGTGCCCCCCGTCGGGTCGAAGCCGGGCAGGAATTCGACGGTCTTGCGCACCAGAAGCTCCGCGCGGCGGTAGTTCGGCGCCAGCTTCAGCCCGCCGAGCTCGACCGCGCCCCCGACCCGCAGCCCCTCGCCGATCCGGCTCACGACGAAGCCGTGGTTCGAGAAGGTCAGATGCGTGCGCAGATCGAAGCTCGCGGTCGGGAAGGTGGTGTTGTAGCCGCGCTCGGTGTCGAGCGGGATCCGGTCGCCGAGCATGCGGGCGATCTGATGCGACCAGGCGCCCGCCGCGACGACGATCTGATCGGCGCTGCGCGTGCCGGCCGCGGTGGTGACCTCGACGCCATCCGCGCGCGCCCGCAGGCCCGTGACCTCGGCGATCTCGATCACGCCGCCGGCCGCGACGAAGGCCCGCGCGAGGTGTTCGGTCCAGAGCGCGGGATCGACCGTGTTCATCCAGTCGGGCGTGTAGCCGGCATGGGTGAAACGCGGGCTCAGCCCCGGCTGGATCTCCGCGATCGCCTCGCGGCTTTCCAGCAGGCGGAAGGCGATGCCGTGGCGGCGGCGTTGTTCCCAGGTGGGCAGGGTCGCCTCGAACTGGGCGCGGCTTTCATAGACCTGCAGCTGGCCCTCGCGGCGCATCAGGGCCTCGCCCGAGACCCGGGCGATCAGCCGCTCGAGCGCCTGTTGCGAGATCTGCATCAGGCTTGACTGCGCCGCGACCGCCGCGGCGTAGCGCGAGCGCGCGGTGGCGCGCCAGAAGTGCAGCATCCAGGGCAGGATCTGCAGCGCATAGGCCGGGCGCAGCGAGAGCGGCCCGAGCGGATCGAGCAGCCATTTCGGGGCCTTGCGCAGGATGCCCGGGGTCGCGAGCGGCTCCACCTCGGCGAAGGCGAAGGCGCCGGCATTGCCGCGCGAGGTTTCGGCGGCGATGCCCTTGCGGTCGAGCAGGCGGACCCGGTGGCCATCGGCTTGCAGCGCAAGCGCCGTGGTCACGCCGATGATCCCCGCACCGATGACAAGGATTTCGCTTTGGGTCTGATGGCTCATGGATGCTCTCGATCGCCTTGGAAACGAAGATGCTCCCGGCGCGGAACGCCGGGAGGAGACGTCAGAGGAGGATCCCTTGCCGGAACGGATCCTGTGCCTCGAAGATCAGCGTGCTTTCGGCCATGACATAGGCCCGGCCGGTGATCGAGGGGATCACGCCGCCCGTCGGCCCCTTGCGCCAGGACAGCCGGTAAGTGCTGCCGATCACGCTTTCCTGCACGATCTCCTCACCCTCGGCCAGCCGACCCGCGGCGGCGAGGCAGGCCAGCCGCGCCGAGGAGCCCGTGCCGCAGGGCGAGCGGTCATAGGCGTCGTCGGGGCAGAGCACGAAGTTGCGGCTGTGCCCCTCGGGGGTTTCGGCGGGGCCGTAGAAGATGACGTGATCGACCGGCATGCCGGCGTCGCCGCCGAGGCCCCGGGCCCGCAGCGTCTCGCGCACCACCACCGTCACATCGGTCAGCTGACGGATGTTCGAGGAGGTGACCGGGATCGGGCTCGGATCGACGAGGAAGAAGCAGTTGCCGCCATAGGCGATATCGCCGGTGACCGTGCCGATGCCGTCGATCTCGACCGAAACATCGGTGCGGATGCGGCGGCTCTCGATATTCGTCACCTTGACGGTATTCGCGTCGAGCACCTCGACCGTCACCACGCCGACCGGGGTCTCGATCCGGCTTTCGCCGAGACCGATCCGCCCCATATGAACGAGCGTGACGGCGAGCCCGATCGTGCCGTGCCCGCACATGCCGAGCACCGCCTCGGCGTCGAAATAGATCACGCCAGTCACGCAGCTCGGATCGACGGGCTCCACCAGAAGCGCGCAGACCATCGCCGCCTGACCGCGCGGCTCGAGGATGACCGAGCGGTAGAAGTCGCGATACTCGGTCGCCAGCCGCGCGGCGCGCCCGGCCAGCGGCCCGGACCCGAGGTCCGGACCACCGTCGAGGATCACCCGCGTGGGCTCGCCCCCGGTGTGACTGTCGATCACATGCATTCGGCGATCACCCCGCCCTGTTTCGACCAGTTGGCGAACCAGGTGTTGAACTGGTGGAACTGCGCCTCGCAGAACTTCGCCTGCGAGGGCGAGAGCGCGTCGGTCTCGTTGAAGTTGAGCGCATATTCCGCCTCGCCCTTCAGCACCATCAGATGCTTGAAGTAGAGAACCAGATCGACGCCTTCGTCAAACTTGGCGAGCACCGAGAAGGCCTCGGCCAGCTCGCGCGCACGCAGATCCGCCTCGGGGCAGCCTTCGGCCGCGCGGCGCGAAAGCGCGACCTGCAGCAGCGCCACCTCGGGGAAGATCGTGCCGATGCCGGTGATCGTGCCGACCGCGCCGCATTTGACGAAGCCGTGATAGACCTCGGTATCGACGCCCACCATCAGGATCACCTCGTCATCTTGCGAGGTGATATGCTCGGCCGCATAGCTCAGATCGGCCTTGCCGCCGAATTCCTTGAAGCCGATCAGGTTCTTGTGCTCGGCGCGCAGCGCGAAGAACAGATCGGCCTTGGTCGCATAGCCGTAGTAGGGGCTGTTGTAGATGATCGCGGGCACGTCCGGCGCGGCCTCGAGGATCGCCTTGAAATGGTTGCGCTGGGCCGCGACCGAGAGGCCGCGCGAGAGCACCCGCGGAATGACCATCAGGCCCGCGGCCCCGATCTTCTGCGCATGCGCCGCATGGGCGACGGCCGATTTCGTGTTGATCGCGCCGGTGCCGACGATGACCGGAACGCCGGCCCTGGTCAGGCGCTCGACGCCCTCCATGCGCTCTTCGTCGCTCAGCAGCGGCCAGTCCCCGCAGGAGCCGCAATAGACCACGCCGGACATCCCGGCGGTCATCATCTCCTGCCCCTTGCGCACGAGCGCGTCGAAGTCGGGCTGGCGGTCGGGGGTGCAGGGGGTCAGCAGCGCGGGGATCGTGCCGAGAAACACATCTTTGTTCATGGGGGGCTCCGTTCGTTATCTGTGGGAAGGGCAGGGGGCGGCAAATGCGCGGCCCGGTTTTTCAGGTTCCGGCCGCGGTGATCCACGCGGGGGGCGTCGACGGCGCCTTGCCGGTGCGGGCGGTCTGCGCGCATTGCGCCAGCGCGCCGAAGCGAACCGCGCGGTTGCTCAGCCCCGGCGCGTAATGGGCGTATTTGCCGGAATTGGTCATCAGCACCCTGGCCTGCGGCGGGAAGACCGGCTCGGAGATCGAGCACCAGCAGAGATCGGGGACGATCCGGATGCCCGCCGCCTCGAGCCGCGCCCTGACGCCGTTGGCCGTGATGGCGCCAAGCGTGCCGCGGCCGAGGGTGATGATCGCGCTCACCCCGGGGGCGACATGCGTGCCCTCCATCAGCTCCGCGAAGGCGGCGCATTCGGCGGCGGAGAAATGCGGGCTGCCAAGGGCCACGAGATCCACCTCCGCGGCGCCCGCGTTGAACCTGCGCCACAGGGCGGCGAAATCCTCGGGCCCGATGGGGGTGTGATCGGCTTCCGGCGCGGGGGGCCGATGCGCCTCGGGCGTGATGCCGGCGATGTGCAGCATCGGCGTGGCCGAGGTCGTGCCAAAGGCGGCGCAAAGCGCCTTGAGATCGTCTTCCGAAGGCGCGCTGTCCTCGAGCCCGCGGATCAGCGGAATCCGGTCGGGCGCGGCCTGACCCACGAGCCAGCCGAGCATCGGCCAGAAGGCATCGTCGGCCCCGGCCGGGCGCGTCACCTCGATGATCCGGCGCGGGGCGCGGTTGCGCTCCAGATAGACGCCGGCCTGCGCGGTCCGACCGGTCAGCGCGATGCACAGATCCATGAAATCGGCATGTTTGACGGTGCGCGCGCCCAGCACGCTGTTGGCATAGATCACCGCATTGCTCTCGGCCCAGGCGATGTCCTCGCCCGCGGCGGGGCGATCGGCCAGAAGATAGGGCGCACAGGTGAAACTCGGCCGCGCGCCCATCTCGACATAGGCATCGGCCAGCGCGGCCGCGGGCGCGCCGAAGCGCTCGTCGACGCCCTGCGCGCGCCATCTGGCGTGATCCACCGAAATCGCGTTCGTCGTCGTCGGCACCCGCACGCGCCCGCCCTTGTCCGCCATCGCGCGGGCGAAGGTCAGGAAGGCGGGGCTTGCGTAGATGCAGCCGTCGATATGCACCCGCTCCACGTCGATCAGCCGCGGCGCGCCCTGCGCTTCGGCCATCGTCACGATGATCTCCATCGCGCGCTGCGCCGCCTCCCCCTCGTCGCCCGCGAGACAGGCGCGGTCGCCTGCGCTCAGCTCGAGCGTGGCCGATCCGGCCGGGGTGAGCGGCCAGACCCGGTCGCCGGCGCGCAGATGCGTCGGGGTGATCTCGGCCGCGGTTTCGCGCGCCAGCGCGTCATATTCGGCGCCCGTCAGGCGCAGGACGGCGATCGCATGGCCGAAGAGCCGCCCCGCGACCAGCGCGCCGAGCGTCAGGATGTCCTCGCCCTCGCGAAAGATCAGCGCGCGCGGCGCCGCCCCGGCGAAAGCCAGCCCGAGCAACACGCCGCTTCCGGTGCAGGAGCCGCGGCTCGTCGGCATCATCACGACATGACCGGCCAGCGCGCGGCCGCATTGCGGATGGTGCGCGTCGACGATCTCGCCGGTCGTGGGGTTCACGCCCCCCCAGACACTGAGCCCCTCCTCGCAGACGAGGAGCGGCCCCTGAACCGAAGCCGGGACGATAGATGTCGCCATGTGTCACCTCGCCGTCTTCCCAAAAGCGCGCCAATCCGATCAATTCGCGCTCAGCGACATCGACGGGGCCGTGTTTGGGAGTCTCTTTGTCTTTGGCGGATTGCATATGTTGCACTCGCCGTGGGAATATGCTTAAACGATCACAACTGGTAAGAAAAGAAAAATATGACGCAAATGGAAAAATCCTCCGGCGAGGAAAACGCGCTCGCCGCGGCCAATGACGATTGGGAAGCCGAGCGGCTGCAACTGCGCTCCGACCTCGGCGGCCGAATGAAGGCCGTGCGTCAGGCCTGCGGTTTCACGCTGGAAGTCGCGGCGCAGCGGACGGGCCTTGCGCTTTCGACGATCCACAAGATCGAGAATGGCCGGGTCTCGCCGAGCTATGAGAATCTGGTCCGGATCGCGCGCGCCTATGACATCGGCATGGAGCGCCTGTTTTCGTCCGATCACGAGGCGCATCAGACCACGCGCATGACGGTGACCAAGGCGGGCAAGGGCCGCAAGGTGCGGTCGAAGAACTTCGAATACGAGGTGCTTTGCAACGCTCTGGCGGAAAAGAAGATCATCCCTCTGGTCACGCTGGTCGAGAAGCGCGCGCCGCTGAAGCCCGGCGATCTCGAGGCCCATGACGGCGAGGAGACGATCTATGTCCTGTCGGGGCGGGTCGAGCTGGTCGTGGAGCATTATCAGCCCGTGGTGCTGGAACCCGGCGACTGCGCCTATTTCGACAGCACCATGAGGCACGGGCTGCGCGCGCTGGACGATGGCGAAACCAAGGTGTTCTGGGCCTGCACCTATATCGACGTCGACAAGAAGCTCGCGAACGATCCGGCCTGAGCGCACAACATTTCATCAAGGAGCCTTGCCAGCCATGGCCGAGCCGCATCTCATTTCCTACGAAGCGCTTCTCGCGCGGGTCGAGAAGATCTTCGAGCGCGCCGGTGTGCGCCCTGCAAGCGCGCAGGCGGTGGCCCGCGTGATCGTCGCGGCCGAACGCGACAATTGCAAATCGCACGGGATCTATCGGATCGAAGGCTGCCTGCGCGTGCTGGCCGCGGGCAAGATGGTGCCCGATGCGGTGCCGCAAATCCATGACGCGGGCAAATCGGTGGTCGAGGTCGATGCGCGGGGCGGATTTTCGAACCCGGCCTTTTATGCCGCGAAGGATCTCCTTGCGGCGCGGGCGCGCGAAACGGGGCTTGCGGCGCTGGTGATCCGCGATTGCCTGCATTTCTCGGCGCTCTGGCATGATGTCGAGGCGCTGGCGGAAGAGGGGCTCGCGGCGCTTTCGATGTGTCCGAGCTATGCTTTCGTGGCGCCCGCGGGCGGCAAGGAGCCGCTTCTGGGCACCAACCCGATCGCCTTCGGCTGGCCGCGGCCGGGCGCGCATCCCTATGTCTTCGACTTCGCGACCAGCGTCGCGGCCCGCGGCGAGATCGAATTGCACCGCCGTGCGGGCAAGCCGATCCCCGAGGGCTGGGCCGTCGATCGCGACGGCCATCCCACGACCGACCCGGAGGCCGCGCTCGGGGGCGCGATGCTGACCTTCGGCGGCCACAAGGGCTCGGCGATCTCGACGATGGTCGAGCTTTTGTCCGGCGCGATGCTGGGCGAGTTCATGAGCCGGGAAGCGCTTGATTTCATGGGCGGCTCCGATCTGTTGCCGCGTCACGGGGCGCTCGTGCTCGCGCTCGATCCGCAGGTCTTCGCCGCCCGCAGCGGCCGCGATCCGATCGCCGAGGGCGAGCGGCTGCTGACCGCCTTCGGCGCCCAGGGCGCGCGGCTGCCCTCGCAGCGCCGCTTCGAAGCGCGCCGCAAGGCGATGGCCGAGGGGATCGCGCTGAGCGCGGCCGAGATCGCGCAGCTCGAGCGGTTCGAGGCCAGCGGTCTGGCGACGCTCGACGCCTGATCCGATCTGTCCGAAAATCAGAAAGGCGCGGGAGAGACCCCGCGCCTTTTCCTATTTTGGGGGGGGCGCATCGCCCCCGACCCCGTTTCAGCGCACGCTCGCCAGGAATTTCTGCGTCTCGACATGCTGCGGATCGTTGAAGATCTGCTCCGGCACGCCGATCTCGGCCATGATGCCCTTGTGGAAATAGGCGACCCGGTCCGACACGTCGCGCGCGAAGGCCATCTCATGCGTCACGCAGATCATCGTCATGCCTTCCTCGGCGAGCATCTTCAGCGTCTCGAGCACCTCGCCCACCAGTTGCGGATCGAGCGCCGAGGTCACCTCGTCGAAGAGCATGTAATCGGGCGACATCGCGAGCGCGCGGGCGATCGCCATGCGCTGCTGCTGGCCGCCCGACAACCGCGTCGGATAGGTGCTTAGCTTCTCGCCCAGACCGACGTGCTTGAGCTGTTTCTCGGCGATCGCCTCGGCCTCGGCGCGGCCCATGCCCAGCACCTTGCGCGGCGCCAGCGTCACGTTTTCCAGCACGGTCAGATGCGGGAAGGCGTTCCACTGCTGGAACACGATGCCGATCTTCTGGCGCAGCGTGTTGAGGTTGGTCGACCGGGCATGCACCTCGGTGCCGTCGACGACGATCCGGCCCTGGTCGATCGGTTCGAGCCCGTTGATGCAGGTCAGGAGGGTCGACTTGCCCGAGCCCGAGCCGCCGATGATGGTGACCACCTCGCCGCGCTCGACCGTCAGGTCGATGCCCTTGAGAACCTCGAGCTTGCCAAAGGATTTGTGGACGTTCTGGATCTCAATCATTGGACCACCTTTTTTCGAGATACCCGCCGAACCGGGCCAGCGGGAAGCTGATGAGGAAGTAGAAGGCACCGCAGATCATCAGCAGGAACAGCGGCTCCTGCAGGCGCGTGATCAGGATCTGGGTCGATTTCAGAAGCTCGGTCACCTGCACGACATAGACCAGCGCCGAGTCCTTCATGACGCCGAGCGCGAGCCCGATCCAGGACGGCAGCGCGACCCGCGTGGCCAGCGGCATCACGATATGGCGCATGTCCTGCAGCCAGCTCATGCCGAGCGAGCGCGCCGCGCGCCGCGTGGTGGCGGGCACGGCGTCGATGCCGCTGCGCACGATCTCGGTGCAATAGGCCGCCGTGTAGAGCGAGAGCACCATGCAGGCGATGGTGAACCCCGAAAGTTGCAACCGCAGCACCATGCCCATGAAGGCATTGGCCAGAACCAGCTGGATCAGCAGCGGAACCGAGCGGAAGATGTCGAGAAAGAAGGTCAGCGGCGTGGCCAGAACGGCCCCGAGTTGCACCCGGATCACCCCGAAGAGGATGCCGAGCAGGGTGCCGATCGTGACCGAGATCGCGGTGACGACGATCGTCATGCCCGCGCCCTTGGCGAGGAAGATCAGATCGGCGGCGGAGAGGGCAGTGTCGAACATGGGTCTCCCTCAATACCGGAACAGGCGCAGCGCGATCAGGCGCGCGCCGAGCGTGATGATCTTGGTGATGACGTAGAAGATGACCGCGGCGATCGCGAAGAGCTCGAAGGTGCGGAAGGTCAGCGCGTTCAGATCCTGCGTGACGCCATAGAGGTCGGTGTTCATGCCGACGGTGACGCCCAGAGAGGTCATCAGCACCGCCCAGACCATCTGATTGGTCATCGGCAGGAAGGCGATGCGCAGCATCTGCGGCAAGATGATGTAGCGGAAGGCCTGCAGCTGCGACATGCCCAGCGACCGGCCCGCGCGCGTCTGCGTATGGGGAATGGCCTTCAGCGCGCCGCGGAAGTTCTCGGCCAGGTAACCGGCGTTGTTGAAGGTGATGCCGATCAGCAGCGAGGTGAAAGGGCTGAAGTGGATGCCGAAGGTGGCGATGCCGAAATGCGCCATGTAGATCTGAAAGAGCGCGGGGGTGTTGCGCGCGATCTCGACCCAGGTGGTCGCGACGGCCTTGAGCGGGCGCGAGCCGGACAGGCGCAGCAGCGTCAGGAGGATGGCGAGCGCGATGCCGATCAGCATCGACAGCACCGCCACTTCCATCGTCACCGCCGCACCGTCCAGCATCTTCGGAAGCCGGGCGAGGGCCTGGTTCCATTGGAAGGTGTAACCGAACATTGCGGGTTCCTGCCTGTTGGGGAGCGAAAGGAAAGACGGCGCGGAAGGCCCGCGCCGCCGGTATTCCCGTTTCCGCTCAGCGGTAGGCGTTCGGAACGGTCAGCGCGGGCAGATCGCCGCCGACCCATTTTTCATAGAGTTCGGCGTAGCGGCCGGTGCGGATCTGCTGGTTCACGAAGAGGTTCAGATAGTTGATCAGCCCGTATTCGTCGCGGTTGGTGAAGAGCGCGACGTAATCGGTGTCGAAGGGCGCCTTGCCGACGACCGAGACGCCCGGGAAGTTGCCGGTCTTCACGTTCGCCATCGCCACGGTCGAGGTCGAGACGGTCGCGTCGATCTGGCCCTGGCTCAGCGCGAGGAAGACGTCGGCCTGGGTCTGGTAGGGGCGGAACTCGCCCGCGCCCCAGTCCTGCACCTGCTTTTCGAGCGCGATCGCCTCGAAGGTGCCGGCGGTGGCGCCGACGGTGTGGCCCTTCATGTCGTCGAAGGACTTGATGCCCGACTTGTCATTCGCGGTCACCGCCATCTCGAAGGCGAAATAGGGGATCGAGAAGCCGACGGTCTTCGCGCGTTCGAGCGTGTCCGAGGTCGAGGCGACGCCGACGTCGACGCGGCCCGACATCAGCGCGGGGATGCGCTCGGGGAAGGGGGTCTCGACGATCTCGGCCTTGACGCCCAGCGCCGCGGCGAGGTCGTTGCAATAGTCGACGTCGAAGCCCTCCGGCGCGTTGTTGGCGTCGCGGCTGCCCATCGGCGGGAAGTCGAGCACGACGGCGCAGCGCAGCGTGCCCGAGGCGATGATGTCGTCGAGCTTGTCCGCCTGCGCGGCGCCGGCGAGCGCCGTCCCGGCGATCAGCGCGGCGATCATGGTGATCTTGTTCATTGGTGAACCCCTCTGTTGATTCTTGATTGGCTGTGGAAATCTTGTACTTTGAGGCAAGAAATAGTCAAATAAGAAAAACGCTGGCAAAAAAAGAAAACTCCTGCTAGGTGCGGATCGTGGCGCGAGGCCCTGAATTCCGGCAGCGAAAGGGCCGCGCCGCAGAACGCAAACAGGTCAAATACGACGCGTCGCGCGACTTTTGGGGCTCGGCCCCCCGCGCGATCGCTTCAAGGGAAGGGCTCCAGATGACTTTCGCACCCCATGGCAAGCACCTGATCGCGGGATCGTGGATCGCAACCGGTCAGACCTTCCGCTCGGAACCGGCCCATGGCCCGGCGCATGATTTCTCCGTCGGAACGCCCGAGCTGGTGGATCAGGCGGTGCGTGCGGCCGAAGCGGCGTTCTGGACCTACGGCTACACGACGCGCGAGGCGCGCGCGGTTTTCCTCGAGGCCATCGCCGACGAAATCGAGGCCCGCGCCGAGGCGATCACCGAGATCGGCACTCAGGAAACCGGGCTGCCCGCGGCGCGCCTCGACGGCGAGCGCGGGCGCACCACGGGGCAATTGCGGCTCTTCGCGCGCCATATCCGCGCGGGGGACTATCTCGACCGTCGTCACGATGCCGCGCTGCCGGAGCGCGCGCCGCTGCCGCGCCCGGATCTGCGGATGATGCAGCGCCCGATCGGCCCGGTCGCGGTCTTTGGCGCCTCGAACTTCCCGCTGGCCTTTTCGACCGCGGGTGGCGACACCGCCGCGGCGCTGGCGGCGGGCTGCCCGGTCGTGGTCAAGGGGCATGGCGCCCATCCCGGCACCGGCGAGATCATCGCCGAGGCGATCCATGCCGCGACCCTGCGCTGCGCGATGCCGGCCGGGGTCTTCTCCCTCGTGCAGGGCGGCAAGCGCGATGTCGGTCAGGCGCTGGTGCAGCATCCGCTGATCAAGGCGGTGGGTTTCACCGGCTCGCTGGCCGGCGGGCGCGCCTTGTTCGATCTCTGCGCCAGCCGTCCCGAGCCGATCCCCTTCTTCGGCGAGCTCGGCTCGGTCAACCCGATGTTCATGCTGCCCGCGGCGATCGCCAGCCGCGGCGCCGATCTGGGCCGCGCCTGGGCGGGCTCGCTCGCGATGGGGGCGGGGCAGTTCTGCACCAATCCCGGGATCGCGGTGGTGATCGCCGGGCGCGAGGCGGATGCCTTCGTCGAGGCCGCCCGCGCGGCGCTGTCGGAGACCGGCGCGCAGGTGATGCTGACGGAAGGGATCGCGGCGGCCTATGCCGCGGGCGCCGACACGATGGGCAAGCAGGCCGGCGTGCAGGATCTGCTGAGCGCGATGTGCGACCGGCGCGAGGCGAAGCCCTTCCTCTTCAGGGTCGCGGCCGCGGACTGGGTGGGCAACCACGCCCTTGCCGAAGAGGTCTTTGGGCCGCTGGGCCTCGTCGTCGTGGCGCGGGACGCCGAGGAGATGCTCTCCGTCGCGCGGAGCTTCGGCGGCCAGCTGACCGCGACGCTGCACCTGGATGAGGCCGACGCCCCCCTCGGGCGCCGCCTGATGCCCGTTCTCGAACGCAAGGCGGGGAGGGTGCTGGCGAACGGCTTCCCGACCGGCGTCGAGGTCTGCGACGCGATGGTGCATGGCGGGCCCTATCCGGCCTCGACCAATTTCGGGGCGACCTCGGTCGGCACCCTGTCGATCCGCCGCTTCCTGCGTCCGGTCTGCTACCAGAACATTCCGGCGGCGCTGCTGCCGGAAGACCTGGAGTGAGGTGACGGGATTGAAATCTCTCGGGGGCCTGCGATGGTCTGGGCCCCTGACCCCTGCGCAACCCACTGTCCCGCCCTGGAGCCCATCCTCATGCCGATCGTCAGAATTGACCTCTTCCCCGGCCGCGATCACGAGACCAAGATGAAGATCGCCACCGAGATCACCCGCGTGCTCGAGGCGCAGGCCGGCATTTCCCCGTCGGCGACCACCGTGATCTTCTCGGAGATCGCGCCCAGCGATTGGGTCGTCGGCGGCAAACCCTTCGCGACGCCAAAGAAGGACGGCTGATCATGCGCTCCCGGATCAATATCAGCGTCGTCGGCTGCCATGCCGAGGGCGAGATCGGCGATGTCGTCGTCGGCGGCGTGCTGCCCCCGGCCGGCACCACGATGATGGAGCGGATGATCGCCATGGAGCGCGATCACGACCACATCCGCCAGCTGCTGATCTGCGAGCCGCGCGGCTCGGTGGCGCGCCACGTCAACCTGATCGTGCCGCCGATCTCGCCCGAATGCGTGGCGGGTGCGATCATCATGGAGCCGACCGAATATCCGCCGATGTCCGGCTCGAACACGATCTGCGTCGCGACCGTTCTGCTCGAAACCGGCATGGTGCCGATGCAGGAGCCGGTGACGCGGTTCAAGCTCGACATGCCGGGAGGGGTGATCGAGGTCACGGCGCAATGCGAGGGCGGCAAATGCCGCTCGATCACCTTCCGCAACGCGCCGGCCTTCGCCGCGGTGCTCGACGGCGCGCTGGAGGTCGAGGGGCATGGCACGATCCCGCTCGACATCGCCTATGGCGGCATGTTCTTCGGCATCGTCGACGCGAAGGCGCTGGGCTTCGAGGTGGTGCCCGACGAGGCGCGCGACCTCGCGATCCTCGGCGAGAAGATCCGCAAGGCCGCGCGCGAACAGTTCGACGTCGCGCACCCGGATTTTGCGAATGTGCGCGGCGTGTCGATCGTGCAATTCGCGATGCCCTTCGAGGGCAGCGGCCAGGTGACGCGCAACAGCTGCATCGTCGCCCCGGGGCGGTCGGACCGCTCGCCCACCGGGACCGGAACCTCCGCGCGGATGGCGGTGCTGCAGGCGAAGGGGCAGATGAAGGCCGGTGACGAGCTGATCCATGCCTCGATCATCGGCTCGCGCTTCGTCGGCAAGATCCTGAGCGTCGAGCAGGTGGGCGGGCGCACGGTGATCATTCCGCAGATCACCGGGCGCGCCTGGATCACCGGCCAGCATTCCTATCTGCTCGATCCCGAGGATCCCTGGCAGACCGGGTACATGCTGTCGGATACCTGGGGCGTCACGCCGACCCTGAAACAGTGAGCGCGCCGCGCCCGCCCGGCCTCGCGGTCCCGCCCGGGCTGGCGGTGCGGCGCGCAGATCTCCTGAGCCGTCGGAAGGGCCGCCTCGCTCCGGTCCCTCCCGGTCAGGCGTTGCGGAACACCGGCGGGCGCTTTTCCGCGAAGGCGGTCATGCCCTCCTTGCGGTCCTCGAGTGCGAAGGTCGCGTAAAGCAGGCGGCGCTCGACATAGAGCCCCTCGGAAAGATGCGTCTCATAGGCCTTGAGCACGGCCTCTTTCGCCAGTTGCTGCACCGGGCGGGAGCGTTTCGCGATGGCGCCGGCCAGCGCGATCGCGGTGCTGACCTCTTCGCCCGCCGCGACCACCCGGCTCACGAGCCCCATCGCAAGCGCCTCCGCGGCACTCAGCGCGCGCCCGCTCAGGATCATGTCCATTGCCACCGCCTTGCCGACGATCCGGGTCAGCCGCTGGGTGCCGCCCGCGCCGGGGATGGTGCCGATCGCGGTTTCGGGCAGGGCGAAGCGCGCGGTTTCCGCGGCGATGATGATGTCGCACATCAGCGCAAGCTCGCAGCCGCCGCCGATCGCATGGCCCGAGACGGCGGCGATCACCGGCTTGCGCACCCGCATCAGCCCCTCCCAGGTCGCGGTGATCAGCTGCTCGTCATAGACCTCGGCAAAGCCCTTGTCCTTCAGCTCCTTGATATCGGCCCCGGCGGCGAAGGCGCGCGCCGAGCCGGTGACGACCAGCGCGCCGATCGCGGGATCGGCGTCGAAGGCGGCGGCGGCGGCCGAGATTTCCGCGGTGATGCGGCTGTTGAGCGCGTTGAGCGCCTCGGGCCGGTTCAGGGTGATGATGCCGACGGCGCCGTCGGTGGCGGTGAGGATGTTTTCGTAAGCCATGGGAACCTCAGGCGATGCGGATCAGGATCTTGCCGATGCGGGCGGGGTCTTCGAGGCGCTCGAAGGCGGCGGGCACCTCGGCGAGCGGAAAGGCGCGGTCGATCAGCGGGGTGAAACCGCCGGCCTCCCAGGCGCGGATCAGGCGGCGGAACTCCTCCATCGAGCCCATGGTCGAGCCGTGGATCGAGAGCTGGCGCACGAAAAGCCGCTGGATATCGGCGGAAGGATGGGCGCCGGTGGTGGCGCCGCAGGTCACCAGATGCCCGCCGCGGGCAAGGCTGCGCAGGCTGGCGCCCCAGGTTTTTTCGCCGACGGTGTCGATGACGAGATCGGCGCCCTCGCCGCCGGTCAGGCGCAGCACGGCCTTTGGCACGTCTTCGCCGCGATAGTCGATCGCCTCGACCCCGAGCGCGCGGAAATGCGCAAGTTTCCCGGCGCCGGAGGTGGTGACGATCACCCGCGCGCCGGCCATCCGGGCAAGCTGCATCGCCGCATGGGAGACGCCGCCGCCCGCGCCCTGCACCAGCACGACCTGGCCGGGCCCGGTGGGCGCCTTGCCGAAGACCATCCGCCAGGCGGTGAGATAGGCCACGCCGAGCATCGCCGCCTGGTCCATGTCTGCGCCGGGGGCGAGGCGGACGAGTGAGCGCGCCGGCACCACCACCTCTTCGGCGAAGGTGCCGTCGCGGTGCTCGCCCAGAATGCGGATCTGGTGGCACAGCGGCTGGTCGCCCGCGAGACAGGCGCGGCAGGTGCCGCAGAACTCGGCGGGGTAGAGCACCACCGGATCGCCCGGCGCAAGGCCGGGGCAATCGGGCGCCTCGATCACCGCGCCTGCGCCGTCGACGCCCATGATCTGCGGCAGGTCGTGGGTGATGCCCGCGCCGCTGTCGCGCATGTAGAGATCGACCCGGTTGACCGAGGCGGCGATCATCCGGACGCGCGCCCAGCCCGGGCGCAGCGCGGGGCGCGGCATCTCGCACAGGCTGACGCCGGCGCGGCCCCGCTGCCGCAGAACGATGGCTTTCATGAGTGGTCCTCCCTGCGGATAAGAGTAAATATATTGTCGTAAGTTGGCAAGCGCGCCTTTTACGGTCTGAGTGATGCGATGGCGTTGGTGTTGTAAAATCGGTGTTGCGCGAAGGTGTCGCGGCGATTATACGTCAATATATTGCCATAACTACGGGAGGATGTGATGGCGCTGGAGTCCGATACGCTTGCGCAGCTTTGCTCGACCCTGCGCCGCTTCGTCGATGAACAACTGATCCCTGCCGAGGCCGAGGTCTCCGAGAGTGACGCGATCCCCGATCGCATCGTCGCGCAGATGCGCGCGCTTGGCCTCTTCGGTCTGACCGCGCCCGAGGAGTTCGGCGGGCTTGGTCTGACGATGGAGGAGGAGGTGAGCGCGATCTTCGAGCTGGGCCGCGCCGCGCCCGCCTTCCGCTCGATGTTCGCGACGAATGTCGGCATCGGCATGCAGGGGATCGCGATCGACGGCACGCCCGAGCAGAAGGCGAAATACCTGCCGCGGCTGGCCAGCGGAGAGCTGATCGGCTCCTTCGCGCTGACCGAGCCCGAGGTCGGTTCGGACGCCGGTTCGGTGCGTACCACGGCGCGGCGCGACGGGGATTTCTACGTCCTCAACGGCACCAAGCGCTTCATCACCAACGCGCCGCATGCGGGCCTGTTCACCGTGATGGCGCGCACCGATCCGGCGCAGAAGGGCGCCTCGGGCGTGTCCGCCTTCGCGGTCGAGCGTGGCACGCCCGGGCTCAGCCTCGGCAAGCCGGAAAAGAAGATGGGCCAGCAGGGCGCGCATGTCTGCGACGTGATCTTCGAGGACTGCCGGGTGCCGGCCTCGGCGCTGATCGGCGGGGTCGAGGGGCAGGGGTTCAAGACCGCGATGAAGGTGCTCGACAAGGGGCGGCTGCATATCGCGGCGGCCTGCGTGGGGCTCTCGGAGCGGATCCTCGACGACATGCTGGCCTATGCCGTCGGGCGCAAGCAATTCGGCAAGAGTCTTGCGGATTTCCAGCTGATCCAGGCGATGTTCGCCGACAGCAAGGCCGACGCCTATGCCGCGCGCTGCATGGTGCTCGACGCGGCGCGCAAGCGCGATGCGGGGCTCAATGTCTCGGTCGAGGCCTCCTGCGCGAAGATGTTCGCCTCCGAGGCGGTGGGCCGGATCGCCGACCGCAACGTGCAGGTGCATGGCGGCAACGGCTATATCCGCGAATACCGCGCCGAGCAGCTGTTCCGCGATGCGCGGCTGTTCCGGATCTACGAGGGCACCACGCAGATCCAGCAGATCGTGATCGCGAAGGCGCTGGTGGCCGGGGCGCGCGCGTCCGCGGGGCTTTGATCGCGCAGGCGCAACCGAAGGCGGCGGGTCACTCCGCCGCTTTTTTCTCGCCCGGGGCTTCTGGGTCCAAATCCTTGAAATTGCGTAACATCTTGTCGAGGTAATGGATCATGTGGATGCGATCCTCGGTCGAGAAGCCGCGCAGCGCCGCATCGTAGTAATCCGAGATCACCGGGCGCATGTTCTCGTCCCAGAGGCTGCGCCCCTTGGTCGTCAGCCGGATCAGCCGCGAGCGGTTGTCGTTCTCATCCACCGTGCGCTCGATATAGGCCAGCGCCTCGAGCCGGGTGAGCACGCCGGTCAGGTTCTGCCGGCTCACCAGCAGGAAGGCCGCAAGATCGCCCACCGCCACGCCGCGTTCGAAGGCCGGGCGCGTCAGCGCGCCGAGCACCGCCCATTGCTGCGTCGTGATGTGGTGGTCATCGAGCGCCCGGGTGCCAGTTTTGTGCAACATATTGGTGCATTGGTAGAGCCGAAAGAACAGCCGGTTCGCCAGTCCCGGCGCCATATCCCCTGAATGTTCGTTCTTTTCGCTCATGGCGCCAGTATTGGCGCCAGTCGCCGCCGTGGTCAAGCGATGCTGCGCATGCAAAAGAAGGTAAATATATTGACATAAATTTCCGATTCCCTCATGGTGGCTGCAGGGAGGCCGTCCAAGTCATGGATGAGGCGATTCGACGGATAATCAGGGGTGATCCCGATTATCCGGGCGGATCTCTGCGGCCCAATGCGATGGAAGGAGAGCATCTTGCGTGGTCTTAAAGGGAAAGTGGTTGTCGTAACGGGCGGCGGTGGTGGGATCGGTTCGGCGACCTGCCGGCGCTTTGCCGAAGAGGGCAGCCGAGTCATCGTCGCCGACATCAGCGCGGCGGCCGCGGAGGCGGTGGTCGCGGCGATCCAGGCGCAGGGCGGCGCGGCGACCGCGATGGTGGTCGATCTCACCGATTACGCGGCCACCTGCGCCGCGGTGGCGCAGATCGAGGCCGATTTCGGGCCGATCGACGTGCTGGTGAACAATGCGGGCTGGGATCTCTTCGTGCCCTTCCTGAAGTCGGAACCCGACTACTGGTCGAAGATCATCGACATCAACCTGCGCGCGGTGCTCAACATCACCAAGCCGGTGCTGCTCTCGATGGTGGAGCGCAAGGCGGGCGGCAAGGTCGTCTCGATCGGCTCCGACGCGGGGCGCGGCGGCTCCTCGGGCGAGAGCGTCTATTCCGCCTGCAAGGCCGGCGTCATCGCGCTGATGAAGACGCTCGCGCGCGAGCATTCGCGCCACGGCATCACCTTCAACACCGTCTGCCCGGGCGTGACCGAGACCGCGATGCTGGAAAGCTTCATGGAGGCCGCGGGCGACAAGGAAAAGCTGCGCGTGGCCTTCGCCAAGGCGGTGCCGATGGGGCGGCTTGGCAAGCCCGAGGATCTGCCCGGCGCGATCCTGTTCCTGGCGAGCGACGACGCCGCCTTCATCACCGGCCAGACGATTTCCGTCTCCGGTGGCCTGACCATGCACGGCTGAGGACGACCGATGACCTACGAAGACATTCTTTACGAGATTCGCGGCGGCGCCGCCTGGATCACCATCAACCGCGCCGACAAGTACAACGCCTTCCGCGGCCAGACCGTCGACGAGCTGATCCACGCCTTCCAGACCGCGGGCTGGGATCGCAAGGTCGGCGTGATCGTGCTGACCGGCGCGGGCGACAAGGCCTTCTGTACCGGCGGCGACCAGTCGGCGCATGACGGGCAGTATGACGGGCGCGGTGTGATCGGCCTGCCGATCGACGAGCTGCAATCGCTGATCCGCGACGTGCCGAAGCCGGTGATCGCGCGGGTGAACGGGTTTGCCATTGGCGGCGGCAACGTTCTGGCCACGATCTGCGACCTGACGATCGCCTCGGAAAAGGCGCAGTTCGGTCAGGTCGGGCCCAAGGTCGGCTCGGTCGATCCGGGCTTTGGCACCGCTTACCTCGCCCGCGTCGTCGGCGAAAAACGCGCCCGCGAGATCTGGTATCTGAACAAGCGCTACACCGCCGCCGAGGCGCTCGCCTGGGGGCTCGCCAATGCCGTCGTGCCGCATGAGGAGCTCGACGCCGAGGTCGACCGCTGGGTCGCCGAGCTGATGGAGCGCTCGCCCACCGCGCTTGCCCTCGCCAAGGTCAGCTTCAACGCCGACAGCGAGAATATCCGCGGGATCTCGGCGCTCGGCATGCGCGCGCTCAGCCTCTACTACGACACCGACGAGAGCAAGGAGGGCGGCGTCGCCTTCCGCGAGAAGCGCAAGCCCGACTTCCGCAAGTTCGGCAAGTAAGGCCCCGTCCGCGCCCTCGGGGGAGGGCGCGGGCCGCGGGCCCGGCCGGGGCCCGTCACCGCTTGAGGAGGAAAGCGATGTATCCGACGATTTTCGACACCGAGGAGCTGAACGCGCTGCGCGATCTCGCGCGCAAGTTCGCCACCGAGAAACTGGCCCCCGGCTATCAGGCGCGCGAGAAGAGCGGCGGCTTTGGCGCGGATCTCTTGCGCGAGATGGGCAGCCTTGGCCTGATCGCGCCCGAACTGCCCGAGGAATTCGGCGGGCTCGGCGCCGGTTCGATCTATTCCGGCGCGATCATCGAGGAGATCGCGAAAGGCGATTTCAACTTCGGTTACGTCAATATCCTCGCCTCGCTCAATGGTCAGATCCTCGCGAATTTCGCCAATGACGAGATCAAGCGCGAATGGCTGCCGAAACTGATCGCGGGCGAGCTGATGATCGCGATCGCGCTGACCGAACCGCGCGGCGGCTCGGATGCGGCGAACCTCGGGCTGAAGATGGAGCGGGGGGGCGATCATTACGTCATCAATGGCGAGAAGACCTCGATCTCCGCCGCCGATCAGGCGAAGGGCGCGGTGGTCTTTGCCCGCACCGGAAGGCCCGAGGACAGGGCCAAGGGGATCACCGCGGTCTTCGTGCCGATGGACACGCCGGGTATCTCGACCACCCGCTTCACCGATCTCGGCCAGCACGCGATCGGGCGCGGCTCGATCTTTTTCGACAATGTCCGCGTGCCGGTCGAGAACCGTCTCGGCGAAGAGGGCAAGGGTTTCGTGCAGGTGATGCAGGGCTTCGATTTCTCGCGCTCGCTCATCGGGTTGCAATGCCTTGGCACGGCGCGGCAATCGCTGGCCGAGACCTGGGCCTATATCGGCGAACGTCACGCCTTCGGCAAGCCGCTCGGCGCGTTTCAGGGCATCACCCATCAGCTTGCCGATTTCGACACCCGGGTCGAGGGCGCGCGGCTGCTCAGCCTCAACGCGCTCTGGCTCAAGGATCAGGGCCTGCCGCATGTGGCCGAGGCCGCGATGGCGAAATGGTGGCCGCCGCTTCTGTCTTACGAGGCGATCCATGCTTGCCTGCTGATCCACGGCCACGCCGCCTATTCCGACGCGCTGCCCTTCGAGCAGCGCCTGCGCGATGTGCTCGGCCTGCAGATCGGTGATGGCACCGCGCATATCATGAAGAATATCATCGCCCGCGAGCGGGCAGGTCGGGCCGCGGTGGCGGGCTGAAACGGGTCTTGGGGAGGAAGACACGATGCAATTCGACGCGATACTGATCGAGCCGCGCCGCGCGGCGATGGAAGCCGCGGGCTACTGGCCCGGCAAGACGCTGCTCGACTATTTCGAGGAATGCCTGGCCAGTCAGCCCGGGACGCGCGCGCTGACCGCGATCACGGTGACGGACCACGGGCGGCGTGATTTCACCTGGGCCGAGCTTGACGCGCTCTCGTGGCGTGCGGCGGCGGGGCTCGACCGGCTCGGCCTCGGCAAGGACGACGTGCTGGCCTGCCAGCTCTCGAATTCCTGGGAATTCATCGTCCTCTACATCGCCTGCCGCAAGCTCGGCATCGTGTTCAACCCGGTGATGCCGATCTTCCGCGAGCATGAGCTTCTGTTCATGCTGCGCCATGACGAGGCGAAGGCCTTCGTCGTGCCGAAGATCTTCCACCGTTTCGATCACGAGGCGATGGCCGAGGGGATGCGCCCCGATCTGCCCGATCTGCAGCATATCATCGTCGCGGGCGGGGAGGGGCCGAACAGCTTCGACGCGATGCTCCTCGATCCGGCGCTCGTCGCCGATGACGCGTTGCGCGCCCGCTCGGCCGAGATGCGCGGCGATGCGAACGACGTCTGCCAGCTGATCTACACTTCGGGCACCACCGGTGAGCCGAAGGGCGTGATGCACACCGCGAACACGATGTATTCGAACCTTGTCGCCTATGCCGCGCGGCTGGGTCTGGGGGCCTCCGACCGGATCCTGATGGCCTCGCCGATGGCGCATCAGACCGGCTTCATGTATGGCTTCCTGCTGCCCGTGATGCTTGGCGCGCGGATGGTGCTGATGGACAGCTGGGACAAGGCGCTTGGCGCGCAGCTGATCGCCTCGGAAGGGGTGAGTTTCACCATGGCCTCGACGCCCTTCCTGATGGACCTCTCGACCGCGGTCGAGGAGAGCGGGGCGGACATGTCGAGCCTGCGGATCTTCCTCTGCGCCGGCACGGCGATCCCCGGCCCGCTGGTCGAGCGGGCGCATGCGATCCTCGGCGCCAAGGTGATCTCCGCCTGGGGGATGACGGAAAACGGCGCGGTCACCGTGGTGGCGCCCACCGATCCCGACGCGCGTTCGGTGCATACCGACGGTTTCGTGCTGCCCGGGATGGAGATCCAGATCCGCGGCGAGGGCGGTCAGCCCGTGCCCCCGGGCCATGAGGGCGAGCTTTACGTGCGCGGCTGCTCCAACTTCGGCGGCTATCTCAAGCGGCCGCAGTGGAACAACACCGACGAGGCCGGCTGGTTCGACACCGGCGACATCGCGCGGATGGATGCCGAGGGCTATATCCGGATCTGCGGCCGCTCGAAGGACGTGATCATCCGCGGCGCCGAGAACATCCCCGTCGTCGAGGTCGAGGCGCTGCTTTACAAGCACCCCGCCGTGCATCAGGTCGCGATCGTCGCCTATCCCGATGAGCGCCTGGGTGAGCGGGCCTGCGCCTTCATCGTGCCGAAGCCGGGGCAAAGCGTCGATTTCGCAAGCATGATCGCCTTCCTCGAAGGGCAGCATCTGGCGAAGCAATATTTCCCCGAGCGGCTGGAGCTGCGCGAAAAGCTGCCTGCGACCGCCTCGGGCAAGATCCAGAAATTCGCCCTGCGCAATGAGCTGAAGGCCGAATACGAGGCGCGCCGCGCGCCGGCCACGACCTGAGCGGGGGCCTCGCGCCCCCAGATCCCCGACTGTCCGAGAGGTTCCCATGACCGATCCGGTGCGCTTCACCGCGCAGCGCGGCATTGCGCGCATCACCATCGACAACCCGCCCGTCAACGTCACCGCCCAGCCGGTGCGCGCCGG